>JBFFJV010000034.1:0-13558 GCA_041555695.1 Thiohalomonadaceae bacterium
CGCTGCAGGCGACGACTCAAGACGGATGCCCGCAAGCTGTGGAACACCATCACTTAAGCTCACGCCCTGCGACAGCTGCTGTGCCAGCTCGGAGTCAGGCTCCTGAACCACCTTGTAAACACGGATCGGATGGGGAATGCCCTTGAACAGTCGCTCACCCACCTCGGCGGAAGGGGCCTCGGTGCGGTTCATGGTCTGATAAACCGCATCGGTAAACCATACTTCGCCGGCCTCCGTCACCCCCTCCAGGCGAGCGGCGATGTTCACCGCCTCCCCCATCACATCATTATCGCCCAGCTCTACCTCGCCAACATTGATCGCCACCCGCACCTCCAGGCGATCCGTCTCTGCCTGCTGCTGATTGTGCTGGCGTAGCACCTCCTGGATAGTAACCCCACAGAGCACCGCATCAGTCGGACTGTCAAAATAGACGAGAAAAGCATCCCCAATCGTCTTAACAACCGTTCCATCAAAGTAGCTAAAGACCGGCACCAGCAAGCGCTCATGCTGGGCCAGCAGCGCCTTTATCTCATCACGGCTGGAGGCTGAGGTACGCTGAGTAAACCCCTTAATGTCGGTAAACATAATGGAAAGATTTCGCATCACCATGGTCTATCCCTTTGGCTGAATCATTATTATCGTGGCGCCTTATATCTGGCGTTTTTCTCTGCTGCGAACCATACCCTGTTAGCCCCCTCGCCACAACATTAACTAATTGATTTTCCACCCATTAAATGCGAACATGCGCGGCTATTTATTGCTATTTCCAGGACTGCTATTGTGAGCACCCCGTTGAAAACCGCTGTAATTGGTGTCGGCTATCTTGGCCGCTTCCACGCCCAGAAATATGCCGCCCTCGACAACGCCGAACTGGTAGGTGTCGCGGATGCCAGTGAGGAAAACGCCCAGCGTGTTGCCGAAGAGTGTGGCACCCAGGCCTTTAGCGACTACCGTGAGCTGTTCGGCAAGGTTGATGCGGTAAGCATCGTGGTGCCTACCCAGCTCCACTATCAGGTAGCCAAAGAGTGCCTGGAAAACGGCATCCACGTGCTACTGGAAAAGCCGATGACCGTTACCGTGGCCGAGGCCGATGAGCTGATCGCCATCGCCGCAGAGAAACAACTGGTCCTGCAAATCGGTCACCTGGAGCGCTTTAACTCCGCAGTACTGGCACTGCAGCCGGTACTGACCCAGCCACAGTTCATCGAATCGCACCGCCTCGCCCCGTTTAATCCACGCGGCGCCGACGTCAACGTGGTGCTCGATCTGATGATTCACGATATCGACATCATCCAAAACCTGGTGCGCTCGCCCATTGCCAATATCGATGCCAACGGCGTCTCGGTACTGACCAGGGAGCACGACATCGCCAATGCGCGTATCACCTTTGAGAATGGTTGCGTCGCCAACGTCACCGCCAGCCGGGTAAGCATGAAGCCGCAACGCAAGATGCGTATCTTCCAGCCCGACGCCTATGTCTCCATCGATTTTCAGGACAAGGTGCTGAGCGTGCACCGCAAGGGAGAGAAGGAGATGTTCCCCGGCATTCCGGAGATCAACTCAGAAGAATCGATCTTCGAGAACTCCGATGCCATCATGGCCGAGGCTGAGGCATTTACTCATGCGATTGCCACCAACAGCGCGCCACCGGTAACCGGCGAAGATGGGCGTCAGGCACTCGATACGGCAATTCGCATCAGCGAACTGCTGAAACAGAATTCATAAAATTTCCAGGAGAAACCGCAATGATCCCAATGGTTAACCTCAAAGGTCAGTACCACGAGATTAAAGATGAGATCGACACCGCAATGCTGGCTGCCCTGGAGTCGACCCAGTTCATCCTCGGCCCCAATGTACGCGCCTTCGAAGAGGAAGCGGCCAGTTACCTGGGCGTAAACCATGCGGTCGGTTGTGCCTCCGGTACCGATGCGCTGCATCTGGGCCTTATCGCCGCCGGTGTTGGCGCAGGCGACGAGGTGATCACTACCCCCTTTACCTTTATCGCCACCGCCGAGGCAATCCTTTACGTCGGTGCCAAGCCGGTATTTGTCGATATCGATCCCAGGACCTTTAATATCGATCCCGAGCAGGTTGCTGCTGCCATTACCGACAAGACCAAGGCGATCATCCCGGTACACATCTTCGGCCAGCCTGCCGATATGAGCGCTCTGCTCTCCCTGGCGGAGAAGCACAATCTTAAGATCGTTGAGGACTGCGCACAGTCATTCGGTGCCGATATCGATGGCAAACAGACCGGTAGCATGGGTGACGTGGGTGCCTTTAGTTTCTTCCCCAGCAAGAACCTCGGTTGCTTCGGTGATGGCGGTCTTATCACCACCAACGATGAGAAGATCGCCGAGCACCTGCGGGTGCTGCGCAATCACGGCAGCTGGAAGCAGTACCACCACTCTGAGCTGGGCTTTAACTCCCGCCTCGACGAGCTGCAGGCGGTAGTGCTGCGGGCCAAGCTTAAGCGCATCGACCAGTACAATAACGGGCGTCGCCGCGTTGGCCACCGTTACAATGCTGCCCTCGCCGAGATGGGTCTCACCCCTGCGCATGAGGACGGTATCGGCAAGCACGTCTACCATCAGTATGCGCTGCTCGCCGACAACCGTGATGACATCATGGCCGCGCTGCGTGAGAAAGAGATCGGCTGTGCTGTCTACTACCCTATCCCGCTGCATCAGCAGCAGGTCTTCGCCGAGAGCTGCAAGGGTCAGAGCCTGCCGGTAACCGAAGAGGTATCCTCGCGCGTAATGTCACTGCCGATCTTCCCCGAACTGCCCGATGAGCAGGTCGATGAGATCCTTGAGGTGATCCGCGGAGTTATGGTTGGCTGATCACAAACAGGTAATGATCATCGCCGGTGAAGCCTCCGGCGATCACCATGCGGCACGCCTGGTCGAGGAGCTGCACAAGCTCAACCCCGACGTTGCATTTTCCGGTATTGGCGGCGAGCAGATGCGAGCTGCCGGTGTTGAGACGCTGGTCGATAGCGCCGAGATGGCGGTAATGGGACTGGTTGAGGTCCTCGCCAACTATCGTTTTCTTAAGGGCGTACTGGAGCGCATGAAAAATGAGCTGCGCGACAACCGCCCTGACCTTTTGATCCTGGTCGACTATCCCGGCTTTAATCTGCGTCTGGCAGAGACCGCACGCGAACTCAATATCAAGGTGCTCTACTACATCAGCCCTCAGGTCTGGGCGTGGAAGAAGAAGCGCGTCTTTAAGATCAAAAAACTGGTCGATATGATGGCCGTGGTCTTTCCCTTCGAGATAGCCTGCTACGACAAAGTCGGCGTGCCGGTGGAGTTCGTCGGTCACCCCCTGGTCGATGAGGTGAAAAGCGACTACACACGGCAGCAGATCCTGCAGGAGCTTGGACTCGACCCCGCGCGCCCGGTACTGGGACTGTTCCCCGGCAGTCGCCGTAGCGAGGTAAGTCGGCTGTTGCCGCTGATGCTTAAAAGTGCGGCGCAAATTAAGGCGGCAATACCCGAGATTCAGTTCCTGATGCCCCGTGCCTCAACCCTGCCGAGCGAACTGTTACAGGCCCCTGTCGATGAGAGCGGACTGGAGATTAAACTGATCAGCGGTCGCCCCTATGATGTGATGCGTGGCTGCGACACCATTGTCAGTGCCTCAGGTACTGCCACCCTTGAGATCGGGCTAATGCAGGTGCCATTGGTGGTGACCTACAAAATGGCCTCGCTCAGTTACTTTATCTTCTCGCGCCTGGTTAAACTGGATCACATCGCCCTGTGTAATATTGTTGCCCAGGAACGTATCGCACCAGAGTTGATTCAAAACGAAGCAACGGCTGAGAATATCACGCACGAAGCCCTCGCCCTGCTACAGGACAAAAGCCGAGGCGATGCGATGCGCCAACGCATGGCCGGCATTCGGGATAAACTGGGAACTGGAGGCGCTTCAGAAAATATCGCACGCCTTACGCTTAAAATGCTGCAGTAGCAGTCATAAAAAAGCCGGAAATTATTCCGGCTTTTTGCATAACATGTGGTGCTAAATCAACGGATAATACTGCGTGTCGTCTGCTGCAGAAACTCAGCAAAGTGACGCACATTCTCATCCCCCTCACCAGCCTTCTGTAACTCACTCTTTGCCTCTTCCAGACTCAGCCCCTGACGGTAGAGCACCTTGTAGGCTCGCGACAACTCACGCAACTGCTCATCGCTAAAGCCCCGGCGTTTCAGCCCTACCTTGTTAAGTCCATGCGGCGCTGCGGGAGCACCCGTCACAATCAGGTAAGGCGGTACATCCTTGGCAATCGCCGAGCCCATCCCGGCAAACACATGCTGGCCTATGGCACAGAACTGATGCACCAGGGTAAAGCCACCGAGGATCACATGATCATGCACCGTGACGTGACCTGCCAGAGAAGCATTATTGGATAGGATCACGTTATTACCAACGACGCAGTCATGGGCAATATGGATATAGGCCATCAACAGGTTATCGTTACCGATGCGAGTGACACTCCCGCCAACACCGGTACCACGATTAATAGTGGCAAACTCACGAATGGTATTACGATCACCGATCTCCAGGCGCGTCTCTTCACCTTCAAACTTCAGATCCTGCGGCACCTCACCGACGGAGGCAAACTGGAAGATCTTGTTTTCACGGCCAATCGTTGTCGGACCGTTAATGACCACATGCGGGCCTACCCAGCACCCATCACCAATCACCACATCCGGGCCGATCACACTGTACGGCCCGATACTTACCCCGGTGCCGATCTCGGCACTCGGGTCGATAATGGCTGTGGGGTGGATATCTGTCATTTGATCGCCTGTTCTGCGCACATCAGTTCGGCACTGGCGACAACCTTTCCATCCACCTTGGCCTCGGCCTGGAACTTCCAGATCCCGCGCTTCTCTTTAAGCACCTCGACCTCAAGTATCATCTGATCGCCCGGCACTACCGGCTGCTTGAAACGGCACTTATCGATACCGGCAAAGTAGTACAGCGAGCTACCATCCGGCTTTTTGCCGGTGGTACGGAAGGCAAGGATACCCGTCGCCTGGGCAAGGGCCTCCATGATCAGCACACCGGGGAAGATCGGGCGCTCAGGAAAGTGTCCGGTGAACATCGGCTCATTCACTGAAACATTCTTAACCGCAACCAGGCGCTTGCCGGGCTCACACTCCAGTACGCGATCAACTAAAAGAAAAGGGTAACGATGTGGGAGATGCTCGAGGATCTCCTGAATGTCCATTGCGCTCAAAATATTTAACCTTCTTGTTAGGGCTGCTCTTTAGAGCTGCCCGTTAACTGCTTTAACTGTTTTTCCAGCGTCCTGATGCGACGCGACATGTCATCCAACTGCTTAAAACGAACATAATTCTTCTGCCACTGCGCCTTTGGCTCCAACGGAGTACCCGCAGAATAGACGCCCGGCTGTTTAATGGAGTTGGTGACCAATGACATGGCAGTCACCGTTACCCCATCGGCGATCTTAAGGTGGCCAAGAATACCGACACCGCCACCCAGTGCACAGTTGTTGCCGATAATTGCACTCCCGGCGATACCGACGCAACCGGCAACCGCGGTGTGATCACCAATACGTACGTTGTGTGCGACCTGCACCTGGTTGTCGATAATCACATTATTGCCAATCACCGTGTCTTCAATTGCGCCGCGATCAATACTGGTGTTGGCACCAATCTCTACATCGTCACCAATGATGACACGACCGAGCTGATGGATCTTAATCCAGCGTCCACCCTCATTGGCAAAACCGAAACCATCAGAACCGATCACCGCACCACTATGAATATTGGCATTCCGGCCAATCACACAATCATGATAAACCGTTACATTGGGGTGTAAATGACTGCCCTCGCCAATACATACGCCCTCTTCGATGATGCAACCGCTGCCGATCCGTGTACCCGCTCCAAGCTGAACGTTTGCCGCAATCACTGCATTGGCAGCGACAATAACACCTTCCGCCAGTTTCGCCTCAGCATGAATCACCGCTGAGGGATGGATCAGCTCAGCATTATCCGCGACGGGAGCAAACAGCGCGGTAAGACGGGCATAGGTCGCATAGGGATTATCACAAACCAGCGCTGCCACTGGGCAATGGGGTAAATCGTCTTCACGCAGAATCACTGCAGCAGCAACCGTGTCATTCAGGTGTTTACGATAACGGGAATGGGTAAGGAAACCGATGGTATCGGCGCGAGGGGATTCCAGTGAACTGACGCCACTAATGCGAATGGTCTCATCGCCCTCAAGTCGGGCACCAATGCGTTGTGCTATCTCGCCGAGTGTATATTCCACGTGATTATTTTATGTCGTTGTTGTTCTTGCCGAAATCCTGCTTCAAGCGGGCGATCACCAGAGCGGTAATATCAACACGATCACTGGCATACATCACACCACTCTCCAGCACCATGTCATAGCCCAGTCCTTTGGCCAAAGTCACAATGGATAGGCGGATCTCGCGCTGCATCTTTGACAACTCTTCATTCTTGCGAATATTCCGGTCTTCGTTGTACTCCTCGTGGCTGCGCTTCATTTCGCGCTCCTGAGTGAGCAACTCGCGTTCAAGCTTACGACGCTCTTCCTCCTCCATAAGGGTGCCATCACGTTCCAGGCGCTGCTTGAGCAGGTCGAGCTTTTTATCGCCGGTAGCCAGATCAACATCCCGTGCAGCAAATTCCTGATTGAGAGTTTCCCGCACCGCATCAGCCTGCGGCACTTGCTCAAGAATTTGTGGAATATTCACGAAGGCGATACGCAGGGGCTCATCGGCGACACCCGGTGTACCGAAACCCATGGTTAACAACAGTGTTAGTACAACAATAATTCTAGTCATCGCTCACTACCCTGCGTGCTACATGCTTACATCATGCCTAAGCTGAACTGGAAGCTCTCAAGACGATCACCTGGCTTCTCATTAATCGGCCAGCCATAGCTAAAGACCAGTGGACCGACTGGCGTCAACCAGTTCATGGAGAGGCCATAGGTCATGCGCAACTCGCCAAAATCAAGCCCTTCTTCCGTATTATACACATTACCGACATCAATAAATGCATTAAACCTCAGTGACTTACTATCCAGGTCAAAGGGCGGCGGGAACAGTAACTCGGCACTTCCCAGTAGACGGGCATTACCGCCCAACGGCAAACCGTAGCTATCCAGTGTACCCGGGCTGGAGAAGAGACTGTTAGACTCATAGCCACGCAAAGTACGAATACCACCGGCATAGTAGCGCTCATAGGGAGCAAGTACCTTGCTATCACCATAGACGTCAGCGTATGCCGCCTCGCCCCGGACACCAAAGGTAACCCAGTCGGCAAGTTTCAGATAGTGTTTCTTGTTCAAGCGCAGTTTATAAAACTGTGGTGCATTGCGAAACTCGCTGCTAAGACCTGCGGTTCCGCCAACAGCAATATCTGCCCCCACGCTCAGTATCCCGCCTTTTGTAGGGAAAATAGTACGGTTGCGGGTATCACGAGACCAGCTGCTACCAAATTTATAAGTGCCAAATTCGCAGTCCAGCGCTTCAGCTGCATCCGCGCAGAAATCGAGTATATCCGTCGAGCTCGTATCAGAGGTATGCATCAGGGTATGCTCATAATCGAACCGATAACGAACCGTGTCATATTCGCTAACCGGTACGCCAAAGCCGATGCCAGCCCCATAACTGTCGGATGTATAGTCTGTCGTATTGTTATCCGCGGTATCGCTCTCACGATAGAACAACTTCATGTTACGGCTAACCCCGTCAATCGTGAAGTAAGGATCAGTAAAGTCGATACTGTAGACCGTACTCAAATCACTGTTATTGAAATTAATGCTAAAGTGCTCGCCACTTCCCATGAAATTATCCCAGTCAACACTGGTGTTCATGGTAAAGCCCTGAGTATCGCCATAGCCGATACCAAAGTTGAAGCTACCGAAAGACTCCTTCTCCACGACATCGATATCAAGGTCTACCTGATTAGAGGCGTCGACCACGGAGGGAGTTGCCACCTTGACCTCATCGAAGAACCCTAGACGATTTAGACGCACGCGTGACCGCTCCACCTTGGTGCTGGCGATCCAGCCTCCCTCCATCTGACGCATCTCGCGTCGCAGCACTTCATCCTGCGTCTGTTTATTGCCACTGATGTTGATGCGACGCACATAGACCCGTTTGCCCGGATCGATATAGTAATTGAGCGCCACTTCCAGTTTATCTTCATCCAGGGTTGGAATGGGGTTGATATTGGCGAAGGCGTAACCGTTATCACCCAGAGTATCGGTAATACGCTTACTGCTTTGGGTAAGTTTTTTACGGGAAAAGATATCCCCTTCATGCAGTGTCACCAGCGCCTGTAGATCCTCTTTCGGCACCACCGTGTCACCGCTAATACTGACCTCACTTATTCGATACTGTTTCCCCTCAGTCAGGTTGATAGTGATATAGACATCGCGCTTATCGGGAGTAATGGTGACCTGAGTCGATGTCACGTGAAAATTGACATAACCGTTATCCAGATAGTGTTCACGTAGCGTCGCCAGATCACCGCTGAGCTTCTGTTTGGAATACTGATCATCCCCGCCGAACCAGCCGCCATCACTGCTCAGGAGAAATTTATCCAGCAACTCCTGCTCACTATAGGCCTCATTACCGATGATATTGAGGTGATGTATTGCTGCCACCTCGCCCTCGGCAATCACAATTCGCAGAGCGACACGGTTACGCTCACGCCGCAGTACCTCGGTGCGCACCTGTGCATTGTACTTACCCAACGCCAGATACTGCCGCTGCAGTTCCGTTTTAATCTTATCCAGCATCGAGCGGTTGAAGACCTTACCCTCACTCAAACCGATCATCTTCAGATTGGTCTGCAGCTGATCGGTGGGGATATCATCGTTGCCTTCAATCTCAACACTGGCAATAGCAGGACGCTCTGCAACAAACACCACCAGGGTATTACCCTCACGTTCCAGTACCACATCCTGAAAAAAACCGGTCTTGAACAATGCACGCACCGCAGCCGAGGCACGTTCGCTGTCCAGTCGCTCTCCCTTTTCCAGCGTCAGATAGTTGTAGACGGTTCCTACAGAGATACGTTGTAGACCCTCCACCTTAATATCATCGATGGTAAAGGGCTCCAGCGCAGAGGCCGGCGACAGCCATCCCAGGCACAGGAGTAAGGCTATCGTGTAGAAAGAAGAAAAAGATCGCATGAAGATTTATCTACCCTGCCAGTCGAACCAGGTCGTTATATATTGCCAAAGCCATCAGCGCGAAGATAAGCGCCAGGCCGATGCGCTGTCCCAGCATCTCGGTTTGCTCGGAAACCGGACTGCCCTTGAACAACTCCAGCAGATAGAACAGCAGGTGGCCACCGTCGAGTACCGGGATCGGCAGCAAATTCAACACCCCGAGACTCAGGCTGATGAGTGCTAAAAACGATAAAAAGTGGCTCACCCCGGCTACTGCCGAACGCTTGGCGAATTGGGCAATGCCGATAGGGCCGCTGATATTCTCTACCGAGGCACGGCCCATGATCATTTCACCAATCATGCGTAGCGTCAGCGTGCTCATGTCCCATGTTTTGCCCAGAGCAGCCGCCAGCGCAGCAACCGGACCATGGCGTAGCTCGGTGCGTAAGGCCAACCATTGCGCCTCATCAATTCTCGGCGATACCCCGAGAAGACCAACGGTTTTCCCACCACGCTTGTGGGCATGCGGACGTACCTCGATATTCAGCTCACGCCCTTCACGTAATACCACCATCATCAATGGCTTTCCCGCACTGGCTGAGATGATCTGTACCAGATCGGACCAGTCATCTATAGGCTGATCGGCAATAAAGCGAATTTCATCTCCACTACGCAAACCGGCACTCGCTGCGGCCGAGTCTTTAGTCACCGTATCAATCACCGGAGCCATGGTGATGCGGTAGGCCTTCAAGCCAAGCAATTCAATCATCTCGTCGGGTTTCTGCTGTGCAGAAAGTGTCTCGGTATTAAATAACCGCTCCACACTCAAGCCACCATCAAACACCGTGAGTTCTACCGGCTGCTGCAGCAAGGCCAACGGAATAATGGCCTCCATTGCAGCCTGCCAGGTAGGTGTCGTCTCACCATTGACGGCGATGATCTCCTCACCGCCTCGCAGGCCTGCCTCATAGGCTATGGTGCTTGGCTCGACCTCATCGATCAACGGCTTCATGCCCTGCACGCCAATAATGAACATCAGCCAGTAAACTGCAATGGCAAAGATAAAATTAAACACGGGTCCGGCCGCGACGATGGCACTGCGCTTGGCCAGCGACTGGCGGGTAAAGGCGCGAGGCAGCTCCTCTTGCGCAACCTCTCCCTCACGCTCATCGAGCATTTTGACGTAACCACCCAACGGGATGGCAGCGAGGGTGAATTCAGTGCTGTCCGTACCGAAGGTACGCTGCCATAACGGCTTTCCAAAACCGATGGAAAAACGCAGAACCTTAACGCCACACCAGCGTGCGACCAGAAAATGGCCCAGCTCGTGTACCGCGATGAGCAGGCTGAGGGCAACCAGCAGCGCCAGCAGTGTTTGCACAAAATCCAGCATTAAGCCTTACCCCCCACCAGCGCCATCGCCACTTCACGGGCCTGCAGATCGGCCGCAAATATCGTCTCCAGCCGGTCGGCATCCTGTCGCTCAATCTGCGACAGGGTCTGCTCAATCACACCGGCAATGGCGGTAAAACCAATCTCTTCATTGAGGAAGGCTTCCACCGCCACCTCGTTGGCGGCATTAAGTACCGCAGGTGCGGTACCGCCCGCCTCCATCGCCTCAATCGCCAGACGCAGACAGGGAAAACGATTCAGGTCCGCCCGCTCAAAGTCGAGCCGTGCCACATCAAAGATATTCAAATCAGCAACTCCTGACTCCATGCGCTCCGGCCAGGCCAGAGCATGGGCAATGGGCGTGCGCATATCGGGGTTACCTAACTGTGCCAGTACCGAGCCGTCGTGGTAAGCGACCATTGAATGGATCACACTTTGCGGATGAAGAACCACCTGAATGTGCGAGGGGTCGGTATTGAACAGCCAGCACGCCTCAATCACCTCCAGCCCCTTGTTCATCATGGTCGCCGAGTCAACGGAGATCTTGCGCCCCATCGACCAGTTGGGATGGGCCACTGCCTGCGCCGGTGTCACCGACTCCAGCTCGGCCAGGGGAGTGCTACGGAACGGGCCACCGGAGGCGGTGAGAAGAATATGGCGCACCCCGCTTTGCTGCAGACCATTTTCAAAATTTTGCGGCATGCACTGGAAGATGGCGTTGTGTTCTGAGTCAATGGGTAGTAGCTCGGCTCCGTGGGCCCGCACCTCTTCCATAAAGAGGTGCCCCGACATCACCAGCGCCTCTTTATTCGCCAGCAGCACCCGTTTACCGTGACGTGCGGCGGCCAGGGTAGGCAGCAGACCGGCAGCACCAACGATGGCGGCCATTACATAGTCGACCTCCTCCAGCGCGGCAATGCGCTCCAGGCCATCAACTCCGCTCAGTACCTCGGTGTCAGAACCGTGCTCACGCAGTTGCTTCTCCAGTCGTTCAGCGGCATCGACATCGACCATCACCGCAAAGCGTGGTTTATGCGCCAGACACTGCTCGAATAACCGCTCGACCTGGGTATTGGCACTCAGTGCCACCACCCGATAGCGATCACGATGACGCGCCAGCACATCAAGGGTACTTACCCCGATAGAGCCGGTGGCGCCAAGAACGGTAATCCCCTTCAACGACTCAGCCATAACAATCCAAGAGTAAAGATAGGCGCCGCGGCGGTAAGGCTATCGATGCGATCCAGCACACCACCGTGACCGGGCAGGATGCCGCCACTGTCCTTGAGATTCATCACCCGTTTAAACAGGCTTTCCATCAGGTCGCCTAGCACAGAAACAAATACCGTGATCAATACCAGTGTAAAAAAGGCGAAATAACCGCCGACTGGCGTCAGCCAATGGGTAGCCACAGCAGAGACCGCAAGCGCCACAACCAGACCACCGATAACGCCTTCCCAGCTCTTACCCGGACTGACCTTTGGTGCCAGCTTACGTTTACCAAATGCGCGACCGGCAAAATAAGCACCGGTATCGGCACCCCAGATAATACACGCCAGCAGGATGAAGTAGCCGTGATCAAACAAACTGTGCAATAACACCAGTGCAGCCCACGAGGGGATTAACACAAACAGACCGGCAATGGCGCGTGCCAGCACACTGCCCTGCCACAATACAGCACTACGCGGGTAGCTTAGCACCGACATCAGGGCCATCGTCCACCACATAAGTGAAAGTACCAGCACAAACTGCGGCCAGTTTCCCTGCGACAATAACGGGTGCAGCAGGTAGAAAGCCAGCGGGAAGAGAAGTGTGTAGGCGGCTCGCGCGGGCTTGCCCTGCAACCCCACCAGCCGCGACCACTCCCAGGCGCCGAGCGAGAAGATCACACCAAGGATGAGTGCCAGGGTATCACTGGCCAGCGACCAGATCCCCCACAGAGCCAGAGGCGCCAGGATCAGCGCCGTAATAATACGTTGTTTAAGCATCCTGCTGCTCCTTTACCTGCTCACTGGTACGGCCAAAGCGACGCTCCCTTGCGGCAAAGGAATCCAGCGCCTGTTGTAGTGCCCCTGCGTCAAAGGCGGGCCACAGCAGATCGGTAAAATAGAATTCGGTGTAGGCGAGCTGCCATAACAGGAAATTACTGATACGTTGTTCTCCGCCGGTACGGATAAAGAGATCGGGCTCAGGCAACTCGGCAAGACAAAGCTGCTGTTGCAACAGTTCCTCATTAATATCGCTACTGGCGATCTCGCCACGTTCAACCTGTTCTGCAAGACAACGTGCCGCCTGGCAAATATCCCAGCGACCACCATAGTTGGCTGCAATATTCAGACTAAGAGTAGTATTTTCGGCAGTCAGCTTCTCGGCCTCAGAGACACGTTGCTGTAACTCAGGACTGAAGGCCGAAAGTTCGCCGATCACTCGCAGGCGTACGCCGTTCTGGTGCAGTTTTTTAACTTCACCCTCGAGTGCGGTCATGAACAGCTTCATCAGCAACCCCACCTCTTCCTTGGGGCGGCGCCAGTTTTCACTACTAAAGGCGAAGAGCGTCAGCACCTCTATTTTCTGCTCGACACAGGCCTTAATGGTTTTGCGTACGGCTTCAAGGCCGACACGATGCCCGGCAACACGGGGCAAGTGGCGCTTGCGTGCCCAACGACCGTTGCCGTCCATAATGATCGCCAGATGGCGCGGTATCTTATTGGAAGTGTTGTTGTTATCGGCCATGCCTATGCCTGATGCTTTCCGCCGTCTATACCGTCATTATATGTGTGAACACCGGAACGCCGCCGGGTTCCCGAGAACCTTAGATAGAGAGCAGATCCTGCTCTTTCTCCTGCAGCACGACATCAATCTCGGCAACATACTTGTCAGTCAGTTTCTGGATGGCATCCTCGGCACCACGGGCCTCATCCTCGCTAATCTCCTTCTCCTTAAGCAAGGATTTAAAATCGGAGTTGGCATCACG
>JBFFJV010000035.1:0-13519 GCA_041555695.1 Thiohalomonadaceae bacterium
GATCTGCTTTCCGGAGATGTTTACCGAGATAAAGAAGTGACTTCCGTACTGCTCATTCCACTGATGTACCTGCCTGCACGCCTCATTAAGTACCCACTCGCCTATCTTTGCGATGAGTCCTGTCGCCTCGGCCACCGGGATAAACTTCTCGGGTGAGACGCTTCCCATCTCCGGGTGTTCCCAGCGCAGCAGTGCCTCAAAGCCGCCAACCGTATTGTTGTTAGTGTCGACCACCGGTTGGTAATAGATCTGCAGCTCGCCCCGCTCCATCGCATGGTGCAGCTCGCTATCCAGTCGCATTATGGTGATCGCCTTCTGGTGCATCTCAGGGTTAAAGAACTCGATACGCCCCTTACCCTCATCCTTGGCTCGGTACATCGCAATATCGGCGTCGCGAATCATGTCATCAGCCTGTGTATAGCATTTACTGGAACAGCAAATACCGATACTGGCATCGGTATGAATCAACTCCCCATCAATAACGATGACCTCTCGAATCACCTCTAATACACGCTCCACCACGACAAGCGTGTCCTGCAACGATGCTCCACTCTCCAGTAGCAGAATAAACTCATCACCACCTAAACGGGCCACCGTATCACTGGGGCGCAGGCAGCGGTGCAGACGTTTAGCGATCTCCAGTAGCACCCGATCACCCATTTGGTGGCCATAGCTATCATTGATCAATTTAAACCGGTCAAGGTCGACAAAGCCGACCGCAAAATGGTATCCGCCCTCTCTATGGGAGCGAGCGAGTGAGTGCTCTATTCGATCAAGGAGAAGCTGGCGATTGGGCAGACCGGTCAGAACATCATGTAATGCCTCATGTTCAAGCATCTGGAGCAGCACTTCATTCTCATTCTGCCGTCTCCAGACCACGGCAGAAAATAGCAGGATACCCCCCAGACCAAGCAACCAGACGACTACATGCGCAAGCGAGGTAGAACGTATCGCAGCCTGATCAGCCTCAAAATAGGAGCTCAGTGGTATCGCAATACTTACCCCACCACGCACATCGCCCTCCTTGAAGCCAAGATAACCATGGCACTGCACGCAGCTCTTCTCCATGATCACCACTTTCATGAAACGCACGAAGGGTTTGCCGTCCATGCTAGCCTGCTCCACCACCTCAGTCTCCCCCTGCTCGAAGCGCTGCAACACCTTGAGTTCCCAGTCATCAGGCTTGTTTTTCGGATTCAGAACAATCTTGCCCGTGGCCTTGCCCTTCACGCCGTAACTCGACTCATACTCCTCGGCCATCTGGCGCATCATATAGGCGGGATTCATCAGGGTAAGCGTGGTGCCATCACCCAGCGCTATATCACGCCTTGGCAGGTGCGCCAGATAGGGGTTGGGAGGTGTGCGCTTGTCAGGCCTGACGTAGACACCGCCGTGGCGGCTGGCCCAGCTCCGGAAGGCCATATCCTTGTTCCAGCTGCTACGTGCCTCGGCCGTAGCCAGCCTCACCTTCTCCTCGCGCAGATTGGTGATATTCCAGTACAGGGAGTAGCCCGCCAGGATGCTCCAGAGCAGCAGTGCTGCCGCCGTCGAAGCGATGATCCATGTCTTGTTGAAATGGTGGTAGCGCACCAAGCGCCTCCCTAGCGAATGAGATCCCCTAATACCATCATGTCCCTAAACATCTGGTGCAGACCTTGATTTACCTCAAGGTCGTTGCTGCGCTATCGGTGACACGAGTGGCCACCTGACCACTTTAGTAAGGTGGCAGCAGGCGACGGAAACCGTGCAGCAAAACAATGGCGAAGAACAGGATATTTCGCAGCACTGCCGCAGGCCAGAAATAGGATACCGGCCCAGCTCCTACCCCACCCAGTGCCAGCCGATCCGACACCTTATATAGCAGCGGCACGCCACGAGGCCAATCACGGATCCCCTCTACCCAGTCGGCAGGAATGCCCTGCTCCCCCACCACGGCCCCGACCATCGCCCCGGTGATGGCACCCACGGTGTCGGTATCACCACCGCAGTTGAAGACGGCACTGAGGGTCGCTTCAAAGTCACCGAAGTGGTGATACCAGGCGTAGAGGGCGACGGGTACGCTACGGTAGACGTAGCCGGAGACGCCCTTCTGCTGACCCAGCGTATCGGCAAACTCTGCTACCGGCTTCTGTTCGGCGATGGCGACTGCCATTTTATCGGTCAGTTCGCTCCACTCCGGGTCATCGCCACAAGATCGCAACAATTCAAAGAGGTTGTTCCCTTCAATGCGTTCTTTAGCACCACTTTGAAAACACCAGGCGACGACTCTGGCGACAGCCAACGCTCCAATCTCCGCCCGCGGGTCGGTGTGAGTAATTATGGTAGAGGCGTGGACATATTCTGCTAATTTGTCGCCATCGTCGGCGTAAAATGCGCCTATTGGCGCAACACGCATCGCCGCGCCATTACCGGCAGAGTGAATGCCACTTTTATGCGCCGGGAATCCCAGCCACAGCTTGAGGATCGCCTTGCCGGTCGCCATGCCGATACCCGCAGGCAGGCTCAACAGCCAGCCACGCAGGCTCCAGCCCAGTCGTCGGCTGAAGCGTTCAACCGAGTTCGGGTGGGCCAACAGTGCCTGCGCGATAAAGAGGGTGTGTTCGGTATCATCGCTCAGCATGCCGTAACGACCCACCAGCCGGTGTCGCCAGCGCCCCGGGAAGAGTTTGCCGATGCGCCGCCGCGATACTCCCTCGGCGGGCAGACCCACCGCATCGCCCACCGCGGTGCCCAGTAGCACCCCGCGCATCCGCGCCTGCTTTGTTATCTCGATCATTTCCTTCCCCCAGATATGACATTGCGAGGCGCCTGCAGGGATGCAGGTGATCGACAACGTCTGGAACATGTTGTCGACTGAAGCGACGAAGCAATCCCTCGCACCAGTTAGATAGATTGCTTTGCTTCGCTGCGCTCGGCATTTGCTCCATGCAATGCTCTACCACCTACATCCATGTAGGCGTCGCAATGACAAAGACATCAGGCCACCACCAGGTGCGCCTTCTTTGGCGCGATGCCGATGGTGGCGGTGCTGCCCGCATTAAAGGCGAGGTAATCGCTCTCCATGCCGTCGCTAAAGATCACCCCGTTCTCCGCCATGTGGGAGTGGAGGGTCAGCGGGCAGCCGCGGTCGATGGTGCCGTAGACCATGCCGGTTTGCGTTACCTGACTGGGGAAGGGCTCGCGCACCGAGTAGATCAGCTGCTCGCTCTCCCACGGCATGCGACCACCGTTGACCGGGGGTATCACGTTACCGCCCAGCGCGGTGATCACCCCCGAAGCACCGGCATAGACCGACTGTAACCAGCCACTGGAACCGGCCCCGGTGGAGACGATGATGCCGCTCGATGAGTGGTTCTCATGAAACTCCCCCTGCTCAATCTTATAACGTGCCGAGACGTGCGAGTTGGTGCCGATGAACAGGTCATTAAAACCAAGCAGGGTCTGGCTGTTGTTGAGCTCCACCTGTGCCATGGTCACCGCCTGTATCGGCTGCTCGGTACGCAGGGTGTTCTCAAAGGCACGCCCGAAGCGCTGCAGGTCGAAGGGCATCAACACCCCATCATACTCACTGGGGTCGGGATTGAGGGCGAGGATCGGTTGCCCATCGAGATACTTGGCGACATTGACCACCAGCCCGTCCTGACCGACGGTGATCACCAGGTCCGCCTCACCAAAGGTGAACTGCGGCAGAAAGCCGCGATCCACCACCTGGCTCTTGATCCCCCTCGGCACCGCACGGCGCACCTCATCCAGCACGTTCTGGTAGTGCTGATGGCAAGCGGCTATCGGCTCGAAGGGCTGTCCCGCGTGCTCCAGATAGAACTGTGCCTGTGGCACGGTGTTAAAGCGTGCCACCAGCTCCTCCAGCTCGGTCTTGCGGGTGACGATGACAACCTTCTCGAAGGCCACCCGCCCTGCGCTACCGGGCGTACTAGCTGCTCTCTTCTGCAATGCGCTCATTGGCCTGCCCTCCGCCAACCCAGGAGACGATCTGTCCCAGCATGTCCGGCGTGATATTAAGGTTGCCGATATTGCCGGCATTACCCGCGAACTCCTTCAAAGCAAGGCCAATCAAGGCCTGTGGCGGCAGGTTGCCGTAGGGATCGAGCCGCATCTCATCGGCCTTAGCCTCGGCCTCGGCCAGCTTCAGGCTGTTCTGTGCCTGCATCGCCACCAGCTCCTTGCGTCGCTGTTCCAGATTGATATCGGTCTCCATCTCACTCTGGCGGATCTTGCGCTCCTCCTGTACAGCGGCGCTACGCCGCTCGTAGATGGCGCGATCTGCATCCTGTTGCAGCCGCTCGCGAAACTCTGCCTCCAGCGCCTTCTGCATCTCCGGTGTCGGGGTGACAGCAACAAAATAGAGACTCTCCACCACAACCCCCAGCGCCTTTAATGAAGGCTCAGCAGCCAGTTGCTGCAACACGGTGGAGGTCAGCTCCTTCACCTGGGTCAGCGCCTGATCCAGTGTCATTTCACTCACCCCCTTACGGGTGTGTGCCTGTACCGCATTCACTACACGCTGTGTCAGCTTCTCCGGATCCTTGCTGCGGTAGCGCCCGCTTTTCGGCTCGATGGTAAAGTCGAGCAGCTGTGCTGCATCCAGCGGCGAGGTGAGGCGGTAGGTCAGCTGCCCCTGAATCGCCACCTCCAGAAAGTTGGCCGTCGACTCATTGAAAATAAAGGGTGCGTCCTGACTCATCGCCGGTACCGCAGCGATAGTGGTGTTGAAAGGCAGGTACCAGAAGTCGCGACCAAGACCGTGCGTCGTCAGCTGACCGTTACGGTAGCGAATAGCATAAACGTTGGGTTCGCCCTTGTAGTATCTAATCATCACACACCTCCTCTCTCTATCGGCTCACTTGATAATGGCCACCGTACCGGGCTGAATTACCCGGTAGAGTTTGGCCGGTCGGTGCGCGCCTTCACGGCGCTCCCCCCCGGTCTCTTCAATCTGTTCCAGCGCCAGCACCCACTTGCGGAAATTGCGCTTGTCGATCGGCTCACGCTGAATAATTTCATATACCGACTGCAGCTCGGAAAGGGTGAACTCCTCACCGAGGAACTGAAATGCAATGGTCGAGTAGCTGAGCTTGGCCGCCAGCCGCTGGTATGCCATGGCAAAGATCTCATCATGATCAAAGGCCAGCTGCGGCAGCTCATCCATGCCGAACCAGCCCACCGCCTCGGCATCGCTGGCCGCACGCAAGCGTATCTTCTCCGAGGGGATTAAGGCGTAGTAGGTGATAGTGATCACTCGCTCACGCGGGTCACGCCCCGGCTTGCCGAAGGTGTAGAGCTGCTCCAGGTAGACCCCGCTCACCCCGGTCTCCTCCTCCAGCTCACGCCTGGCTGCCTGCTCCAGGTCTTCATCCATTTCTACAAAGCCCCCCGGCAGTGCCCACTTACCTCGATACGGCTCACCGGCACGGCGGATCAGCAACAGCTTCAGCTGCCCATCGCGGATAGTGAAGATCACGATATCGACGGTGACTGCTGGATGCGGGTAGGGGTAACAATGCATGGCTCTCCACCTGTTAGTGTTTCAATGACACTTACAACTTAGTGTAATGATTACACCTTGTCAACAGGTAAAGTTGTGGTGGCTAAATGAGGCAAACAGCCGCTTTTTTTACGCGTTCAAGCAAAATTACTTCTTTTTCACCCAATAATTCAGTAACTTGCATCCTATACTTAACGGATTAGTCTCCTGATCAGGAAACCCGCAGCGCCGTGAAACATCACACCAGACTTATCAGCAGGCAGAGCTACTCGTCGATTTGCACACTTTCTCTGCTGCTTGCCGTGCTTTTTTGTGCCCCACCACTACAGGCCAAAGAGGATGGCGGCCACCAGCAGCGGGTACTGTTCCTGGAGGCGAAGAAGGCGCTGGAGCGTAATGACTACGAGGTATTCGGTCGCAATATCCAGCAGTTACAGGAATATCCGCTCTACCCCTACCTTATCTACTGGCGGCTTCGCGCCAACCTCAAAGAGCAACCCGCCGCCACCATTGAGGCCTTTCTCACCACCAACAAGCATCTGCCCGTCACCCCGCTGCTACGTAGTGCCTGGCTGCGGCACCTGGCAAAGGAGAAGCGCTGGCAGGAGTTTCTGCATTTCTACCGCGGCGGCGGTACCACCATGCAGTGCCACCTGCACACCGCACAGTTACGTAGCGGCAAGAAAAAGCAGGCGTGGGCAGGGGCAAAAAAGCTATGGCTGGTTGGAAACTCCCAGCCCGAAGCCTGCGACGAGCTATTCAAGGCCTGGGCAGCAGCAGATGGCATCAGCCGGGACCTGCGCTGGCAGCGTATCGAACTGGCGATGGACAGGGGCAACAGCGGTCTGGCCCGTCACCTGGCCAGGGAGCTGAACGATAAAGATCGCGAGCGGGTCACCCTGTGGCGGCGCGTCTATAACGATCCCACCCTGATAGAACGCAACGAGCAGCTTAAAGGTGACAGCAGCGAAAATCGCCGCATCATTATCCACGGTCTGAAACGACTGGCGCGCAAGGAGCCGGAACAGGCAGCCAGGCTATGGCGCAAATCACAGTCACGCTATCAATTCACCACAGAGCAGTCTCATGCTATCGGCAAGGTGATCGCCCGTAACTTTGCCTACGATGGCGATACTCGCGCCCTTCTCTGGTTCGCCCAGCTTCCTGACAACGTTATCGAGCAGGAGGATCGTACCTGGGCGGTAAGACTCGCCCTGCGCCATAGTAACTGGAAAGCGGCCCTCACCTGGGTCGACTCCATGCCGGTAACAGAACGCCAGTCGGTACGCTGGCAGTACTGGCGGGCACGTATTAACGAGCAGCTGGGGGAGCAACAGCAGGCCGAGCATCTCTATTTCACTGTCGGCGGCGATCGCGGTTACTACGGCTTTCTCGCCGCAGACCATATTAAGGGTGCTTATAACCTCGACCACCAGCCGGTGGAGGTTGAGGCCGCCGCACTGCAAGCATTAAAGCAGACACCGGAGATGGTGCGTGCCCACGAACTCTACATGCTGCTGCTCACCACCGATGCCCGGCGCGAGTGGGAGCGCGCTGTAGCGAAGATGGATAACCAGCAGCGGCTGGTCGCGGGCAAGCTGGCCGATGAGTGGAAGTGGTACGACACCGCCCTGCTCACCCTGGCCAAGGCTCGCTACTTTAGTGACCTTGATATTCGTTTCCCGCTGGCCCACAACGAAACCGTCACCCGCGAGGCCGAGAGCCGTAAACTTGATCCCGCATGGGTCTATGCGGTGGCACGACAGGAGAGCGCGATGAAACCCGATGCCCGCTCCCCCGCCGGTGCAATGGGGCTGATGCAGTTAATGCCCAGTACCGGCAAGGCGGTAGCGAAGAAACTCAAATACCCCATCAAAGACACCGAGCAACTGCTGGAACCCGATACCAACATCCGCCTCGGTGCCTACTACCTGCGCCAGGTGCTGGATCGCTTCAATGACAATCCGGTACTCGCCACCGCCGCCTATAACGCCGGGCCCCACCGTGTCTCAACATGGTTCCCGGAAGATGGAAAACTCGACGCCGATATCTGGGTGGAGAACATGCCATTTCACGAGACCCGTCAATATGTTCGCCGTGTGATGGCCTACACCGTGTTCTATGATCAGCGCCTCGACCAGGGCATCACCCGACTCAATGAGCGCATGCCGGCAATTGGCAACAGCACAGCGAAAGAGCCACTCTAAGCCCCCTCCCTGTCATCGCGGGCGAGGCGTGGCGATCTCGGCCAACCGAGCCATAAATCATAACCATTGAGATTGCTTCGCCTACGCTCGCAATGACACAATCGGCTGCATTATCCAACTTACCAGTGTGACCGCAGACAGACTCTCCCATGCAAGCCAAACCCGAATGTAAACGCTGCTTCCAGCGTCAGGCGCAGCAGAGCGCACAACGTATCGGCCTCAACAGTGTCGCCACCGCGGAGTTGCTCAGTGCCGTCACGCAACGCCTGGATCACACCCCTGCCGGTGAGATCCCGCCAATCACCGCCTCTGATATTCATGCCCTGATCCGTGAGCGTAGCGGCAATGCCGATCCCTATCGTCAGGCCAAGGCCGAGGCGACCGAGCATGCCCTTTCGCTCTACCCGAAACTTAAACGCATCATTGCCGAGTCGGATGACCCGCTTGAGACCGCCGTGCGCTTGGCCATCGCCGGTAACATTATCGACCTTGGCGTGAGCGAGCAGTATGACCTGGAGGCCAGCATCGAGCGCGTCCTCGTCACTGAGCCTGCGATCAACCATATCGTCCGACTAAAGCAGGCGCTGTCACAGGCAAATGAGGTATTGTTCCTCGCCGACAACGCCGGAGAGACCGTGATGGATCGGTTATTGATAGAACAGCTCGATGTGCCTGTCACCTACGTGGTGAAGGGCGGCCCTGCGGTCAACGATGCCACCCGCGAGGATGCCAGTGCCGCCGGTATAGACGAAGTGTGTGAGGTCATCGACCATGGCGCCGCCACCCTCGGCACCCTGCTGGAGCGCTGCAACGCGGAGTTTCAACAACGCTTTCATGACGCGCCATTGATCATTGCCAAGGGGATGGCCAATTACGAAAGCCTGAGCGGCAGCCGCCCCGGCATCTTCTTTCTGCTGCAGGCAAAATGTGCGGTGGTCGCCGCCGATCTGGGGGTGGCAGAAAAATCACTGATCGTACTGGAGAATCAGCCAGAATAACCCTGATCGGCGCAGACCTTTTTCTCTTTTAACCATCATCTATACTCAAACCACATCACCAACTGATTTAGTCAGATACTGACTAAAGGAGGCAACCATGTGGCGCAGACTCTATCTTACCTTCCCCAGTTCCAGTCAGGCCCGCCAGGCCAGCGAAGAGCTGGAGCACGAGGGCGTGAAGCGCGAGCAGATGCACGCGATGAGCAAGGAGGGTGGTAATCTGGAAGGGCTTCCCCCCAGCAACAACGATCAGCAACACGACCGTGTCTGGTTCTACGAACAACTCTACTGGTACGGCAATCTGGCCCTCTTCGCTGCCGCCCTGCTCGGCTTTGTGGTGGCGTTATTTACCGGTGCTGTCGGCTGGGTCTTCTTCACCGTGGCGATCATGCTCGCCACCTTTGTTGGCGGTAACTACTTTGCCAGCAATGTGCCTCACGCCCACCTCAATGAAATGGTTGAGCCGATGCAACACGGCGAGGTGGTGTTGATGGTTGACCTGCCCGCCGAGCAGGTGGCGAGGGTCGATCACGCCGTTGGTCACCGCCACCCCGAGTCGGGCGGACATGTGGTCGGCTGGACGATGCCGGGGCTGGGGATATAAGCTCCGTGTGCTGATCACTGAAGGAACAGAATGCGATGAAACGCTATCACGGAAGCTGTCACTGCGGACGCGTTAAGTATACGGTGGAGACCACCCTGGATAAGGTGGTCTCCTGCAACTGCTCCATCTGCACAAAAAAGGGAGTGCTCCACCACCGTGTCGCCGCAGAGCAGTTCATGCTCATTACAGGGCAGGAATACCTGTCGCTGTATCAATTCGATAGCAAAGAGGCAAGCCACTACTTTTGTTCCGAGTGTGGCATTCATCCATTCAGTCATCCCAGGGCTGCACCGCAGATGGTTAGCATCAATGTCAGGTGCCTTGATAACTTCGAGCTGGCGGCGAACTTATATGAGCTTATCGAGTTTGATGGCCGCAACTGGGAACAGGCCGTCGCCAGTCTCAAAGCACAGTTAACAGCCTCGTAACGGTTAGGTGATAACGTAGGAGCGGTCTGTGACCGCGAAGCATCTAGCTCGCTGACTCGCGACTTAAGCCGCTCCTGCGGATCGTCGCACAATGATGACAGCGGCGACTCCCCTCAGACGTATAAATATCTCGTGCTATAATCCGCGCCACTTTCACAAACCATAACTAACCCAGATCAGGATCACCTATGAGTATCGAAAAGACATTACACGAGCGTAGCGGTTCCAAATGCGAACTATGTGGCGCAACCGACGGGCTCAATGTCTATGAACTCCCCTACAGTCCGGATAGCGGCAGCGACCAGAGTGTACTGCTGTGTGGCACCTGCCGCTCACAGATTGACGACCCGGAAAAGGTCGATCCCAACCACTGGCGCTGCCTCAACGACAGCATGTGGAGCCAGGTTCCTGTGGTGCAGGTACTGGCGTGGCGCATGCTCACCCGCCTGCGTGCTGAAGGCTGGCCGCAGGACCTGCTCGAGATGCTCTATCTGGATGAAGCGACTCAGGCATGGGCGGAAGCGGCGGGTGATGGCGTGAGCGATGAAGATGGCGTGAAACACCTCGACAGCAATGGTGCCGTGCTACAGGCCGGCGACACAGTTACCATCATCAAGGATCTCAACGTCAAGGGCAGCAGCCTGGTGGCGAAGCGCGGTACCGCAGTACGCAATATCTCACTGGTTCCCGATAACGCCGAGCAGATCGAAGGCCGGGTGGAAGGCCAGCAGATTGTTATTCTTACCAAATTCGTTAAGAAGTCTAACTAACCACACCGCAGCAAACCGGGCAGCAGCCATGATAGGGCCGAGCAGAGCAAGCAATTTTTTCTCTGCCTGATTGCCACCTTAATACTTAAGATGTGACAGTGGCGCCGTTCTTCTGCTCTTTTTTATGATGACTACGGCCAGGACGAAAATAGCTGGCATTGTCGTAATAAGTTTCATCGGCGTTATCGGCATCCCATCCCGGCATGCCCAGGACAGGAAAGGGGTTCAGGTCGCGAGGTTGTGTATAGATATCACCGGCCTCAAAGATCGACGCCAGCCTCTCATCGATCACCGCCAGGCGCTCTTCCTGACTCATCGCAAAATAGTCTTCATTGACCTTGAGCAAAATACTGTTCGCCGTCATCCCGATATAAGGCTTCAACCCCTTCTCATACATCGCATGACCAAAGGTCACGCAATCAAGATTCTCTGCCAGTTCACCGCGACGCTGCCAGAACAGCTCCTTCCACTTAAAGTCACGAATCAGCTGCAACAGTGATTCATCTGCACTGGCGATCACAACCCCTCCCTCATCAAACAGTGAAAGCATATTCTCTACCGGCGAACGACGTCCAACATCCCCCCCCCCCTCTATACGCGCCCTGGCCCTGGGAATGTGAATCGCATTAATTACCGCCTTGGTCTTCGGGAAGACGAACCAGCTAAGCAACTGAAAGAAATCATGCCAGTTTTTTGTGCGTGTCTGGATCTCACCATTCAAATAGATTCGCGGCGCGTAATGCTGTTCAAAATGATCAGGTTTGCCCTCCTGCGGCACAATCTTCAGTTTCGCACCATGTTTAGTACAGAGGGGCCGGGCATTCCCATCCAGCAATTTCTGATAGGCATCCAGTTCCGGCCACTCACTAAAGCCACGAAAGGATTCGAACAGATGGCGTAGCGGATCATACATCGGCTTGCCCGCATCAAACTCCGGATCCCAGGGTACCAGTGAATCAATTCGTGTATTTGTCTTCAAGCTCTGTTCACTCTGTTTTGCTGCTGAGGTTTAGCGTTGACCACGTGTAATCAGCACCTGAATGTTAAAGGGAATACCCCTGCCGTCATGCAGCGACGAAATATCCTGCAAGTGCTCCGTTTTAAAGCGTGCCAGCCGCTCTTCATCCAATCCGCCAAGCAGGCCACGGTAGCCGGCATTCCACACCACATCCCACCACTCATCCGCATTTTTAAGATGGTAACTGACATCGAACTGGTGAATCTCAATCTCTTTTAAGCCTGCCGACTGATAGAGTTTGCGGTTTAGCTCCCCGGTACCAACACGCATCCAGCCCAGCGGTGGTGGCTCGACACCATACTCCTGCAGGCGGCTGGTAAATTTCTCCGATAGCGGCTCAAACGATCCCTCAAGGAAATGGGTGGTAACGACGCTACCACCCTTTTTCACCTTTGAGGCAATGTGGCTTAATGTCGCCACCATATCTTCGACAAAGAAGATGCCGAACGAGCAGTTTGCGGCGTCGAACTGTGCATCGTTCAGGGACATATTCGTCATATCCATCTGCGCGAAGCGGATATTACTCAGTCCCAGGTCCGTTGCCTTCTTTTGCGCCTGTGTCAGCATACCGCGGGAAAAATCAACCGCGGTCACCGCCCCCTGCGGCAGCTGACTGGCACAGACCAGCGCCGGAATTCCAGTACCGGCAGCCACATCCAGCAGCTGCTCATTGCCGTTAAAACCGAATACCTCGGGCAGATGGGCCGCCGCCTTATTAAAAAAGCGCAATGCGTTACAGTCGTAACCCGCACAGACGGTGTCGAAGGTCTGCTGGATTTTCTCCTTCATCTCCTGCTGATCCATTTCCACCTCTCCGCCCCTCAATACACCGTTATGTCGCGGCCTTACCTGCCAGATAGGCCTCAATAAGCGCCGCCTTCAGTTTTGGTTTAGCATCCAGGTCGGTAACCCCAACGCAACGCTCGGCAATCGGTCGCACCGCTTCGACCAACCGCTGCTCATGCCACTTTGCGCTAAAGCCCTCCATATCGAACTGCCCGTCATGAAGAAACGCTGTTGCCAGCCCTTGCGGCTGTTCAAAGTGAATATCATCGGCCATCATCATTTCATACTCATAAGAGTATGAGTCGATGTTATTTGCCACGGCGATGCTGTGGTGCAGATTGGCCATACCACCATTTCTTCCCATCAACTCATCAAGATCGATGACCATCGACGGGGCATACCTCTCGCCCTTGAAGTAAAAGACCACACTGGCGACAACACTATTTTTCATATCCATCCACATCCGCTACGGCAACATAATGACTAACCCCTATTTTACCAGTATTCTTCCCTAAACCATTATCCCCCCCTCGATTTGGACTTATGCACGTAGCGAACGAGATTGTCATTTGCGGCCTTGATGGCGTGCTCGCCCATATCGAGCACCGCCTGCACCACCTGTATAACGAGGAGGGGGTGCGTGACTGGGATCGCTTTCATCAGGACTGCGATGGTGACATGCCCAACCTGCCGCTCATTGAACGCCTGAATCAGGCGCGCGCTGAAGGGGTACCGGTGATCCTCCTCAGTGGCCGCAGCAGCGGCGTTGCCGATAAGACACGCAACTGGCTGTCACGTTGGCAGATAGGCTATGACGGCCTCTACCTGCGCCCGCCGGGCAACTTCAAGCCCTCTGCCGAATTCAAGGCAGAGGTGATCGCCAACCACTACCCCACCGCCACCATCCGGCGTATCTATGAGTCGGACAGCCATCTGGATGTGGCCGCCTGGGCCACCGAACAGAATATTCCCTGCACCCTCATTGGCCACAATCAGGGTAACGGTGAGAGCCGCGAGCAGTTCGAACTCAAGGTGGTCAAACACGCCTGCGACCACACGGTGCTCTACCCGTTTTACGGTGATGACGATTACTCGTGGGACGATCGCACTCAACAACTCGGCCAGGGGATATGCCGTCTCTGCGGTGCTGCCGAACAGCAGGAAGAGCGTCGCAAAAAGGCGGTACAGGCACACCACTATGCAAA
>JBFFJV010000036.1:0-13432 GCA_041555695.1 Thiohalomonadaceae bacterium
CAGCAGAAACATGCACAGTGTCGTCGCATCTGTCTGGATGAGCTCGACGTGCTGTTGCTGCGCAATAATCCGGCCGATGATGTAAATAGTCGTCCGTGGGCCCGTCTGGCGGGGATCAACTTCGGGCGCCTGGTCATGCGCCATGGAGTGATTGTACTGAATGACCCTGACGGGCTGACTCAGGCGATAAACAAAATGTACCTGCAGTCATTTCCGGAGGAGGCAAGGCCGAAGGCGCTGATTACACGTGATCGCAGGGAGATTAAAGACTTTATCGCGAACCAGCAAGGATGGGGGGTCCTGAAGCCGCTGGCAGGCTCCGGCGGACGAAATGTCTTTCTGGTTAGCCCGGATACGGGGGCCAATCTCAACCAGATGATCGATGCGGTGGCGACTGAAGGCTATATCATTGTCGAGGAGTATTTACCCGAGGCACAGCACGGTGACACACGCCTGTTTCTGATGAATGGTAAGCCATTACAGTATAAGGGGCATTACGCCTGTTTTCGTCGTATGCGCATTGCCGGAGACAGCGACATGCGCAGCAATATGACGGCCGGTGCAGTGGCACAAAAGGCAGTGATTACCGAACAGATGCTGCACCTGGCCGAACTGGTGCGGCCAAAGCTGGTTCAGGATGGCATGTTTCTGGTCGGTCTTGATATTGTCGGTGATAAATTGCTGGAGATTAATGTCTTTAGTCCCGGCGGCCTTGGCGGTCTGGAAAAGCTGGAGGGGATAAACTTCTGCCGTGAGGTGATTCATGCACTGGAACACAAGCTGGAGCAGCGCCAGCAGAATGCACAGGGCTTTAGTAATTGTGAGATAGCTACAATCTAGCAATTATCCCGCTGTTGAATGCTAGCCTGGCAGAGTGCAACGGAATGGCTACAATGTATCTTGTGTTGCACAACTCAATTCCAATTACTGATGTGGGAAATTGACATGAAGATGCAGGAAATACGGGGACAGGCGAAGGAATTCGGAATTAAAACGTCTCGCATGAGCAAGGTTAAACTGATACAGAGTATCCAGTTGTCAGAAGGTAATTATGGTTGTTTTTCCACGGCGGTCGACGGTTACTGCGATCAGACATTGTGCAAATGGCGTGATGACTGTTTTATCATGGCAAAAAAAGCACACAAGTTGTCATGAGCGGCCTAATCCTTTTGCAGTAGCGTCTGGTAGAGGTCAATGTAGCGGCCGGCACTGACCTGCCATGAAAAATCGCGACTCATGGCACTCAATTGAAGCTGGCGCCAGAGTGACGTTTCTCTGTATAGCGAGAGTGCCGTATCCACCGCCGCCACGAGCGCGTCGGCGGAGCGTTCACGCATTACAAATCCATCAGCCGTGCCGTTTTCCAGGTTCTCATCACAGGCATCGGTAACCGTATCGGCCAGCCCCCCTACATGGGTGACAATAGGCAGGGTTCCGTAACGTAGGCTATATAGCTGGCTCAGCCCGCAGGGCTCAAAAGTGGATGGCATTAAATAAAGGTCGCTGGCGGCGACGATCTGATGAGACAGTGTTTCGTCATAGCCGATAATAACCTTGAACTGCTCCGGATAACGTTCTGAGAATTCGGCTAGTTGCATTTCATAATGAATATCACCACTACCTAGAATCACCAATTGCAGGGGCATATCTGTTAGCCGAGGCAAACTTTGCAGGATGATCTCAAGCCCCTTCTGCTCAACCAGGCGGCTGACCATACCGAGCATAGGTAGTGACTCATCTACCGGTAATCCTAACTCTGTCTGCAGCGAGGTCTTATTGACCCTCTTTTGTTTCAACGAACGGCGATTATATTTCTGCTTCAGGCAGCTATCGGTGCCGGGGTTCCAGTGTTTTTCATCAATACCGTTGAGTATGCCGCTGAGATCATCGACGCGATGCTGCAACAGGCCATCCAGTCCATAGCCGTATTCCGCTTGTAGAACCTCCCGGGCATAATTTGGGCTAACCGTTGTGATCTTGTCTGCGTAGGCTAATCCACCCTTGATGAATGAGAGTTGACCATAAAATTCCAGCCCGTGCATATGCCATAGCTCAAGGGGAAGATGCAGCTCATCAAAGATGTGCTTCTCGAAAACCCCCTGATATGCCAGGTTGTGAATGGTGAAAATAGTTGCCGGTCTGTTGGCATGAAGGTGTAGCAGCGCGGGAACCAGACCGGTTTGCCAGTCATTACAGTGAACAACCTCTGGCTGCCAGTCGAACTGTAGCTTACCCAGAGCGATATCAACAGCGGCATGACAGAAAATAGCAAATCGCAGGGCATTGTCTTGCCAAGGCAGACCCTGCTCATCAATATAGGGGCCACCGGGGCGGTTGAATACCGCGGGGCAATCGACCAGCCACACAGTTAGTTTACTTCCTGGCAGGCGGGCTTCAATGATCTCCATCGGCAGGCTGTAGTATGAGCTCGCGGCAATCCTTTTAGCCGCTGTAATTCTCTTCAACACATCTGGATAGGCCGGTAATAACAGGCGCACATCCTGCGACTGCTTTTGCAGGGCTATGGGTAAACTACCGGCAACATCCCCCAGGCCTCCGGTTTTAACCAACGGGAATGCTTCGCTGCTGATATAAAGAATCCTGCTCATACTATTTTCTTCAACACCAGGGCGGCTAATGGAGGAAGGCTCAGACTGAGAGAGGTGTCACGATTCATCCAGGGGATCTCCTCAGAAGCAATAAAATCATGACTTCCCGCATTACTGCCTGAGTAGTAACTGGAGTCCGAGTTAAAGATTACCGCATAGTTTCCCGCTTCAGGGGCACCGATGCGGTAGTTGTCGCGTATTACCGGGGTAAAATTAAGTATCACGATAATCGACTCTTCGTCGCTCTTTCTGAGGTACGACAGGGTCGACTGATCGGTGTCGTGGCAGTCGATCCATTCAAAGCCACAGGGGTCAAAGTCATAGTAATTCAGGGCGGAATGCTGTGTATAGAGTGCATTAAGGTCGCCAATCAGTCTTTTTACACCCGCATGTTGCGGGTACTGCAGTACATTCCAGTCGAGTATGCCATCGTGATCCCATTCGGTACCCTGTCCGAATTCACAACCCATAAACAGCAGCTTCTTTCCCGGATAGGTGAACATGTAGCTGTAGAGCAGGCGCAGGTTGGCAAAGCGTTGCCACTCATCACCCGGCATCTTATTCAACATAGAGCCTTTACCATGCACCACCTCATCGTGTGAGAAGGGCAGGACGAAATTCTCAGTAAACAGATAGAGCAGGCCGAATGTCAGCTGGTCGTGGTGATAGTGGCGGTAGATGGGCTCCCTGGCGATATAGTTCAGGGTGTCGTGCATCCATCCCATGTTCCACTTCATGCTGAAACCCAGACCGCCAAGATTTGTAGGGCGGGTGACCTGGGGCCAGGCGGTTGACTCCTCAGCCATGATGGTGGTGCCGGGGAAGTTGGCGTGTGTGATAGTGTTCAATTCACGCACAAACTCAATGGCCTCGAGATTCTCGTTGCCACCGTGCAGATTGGGGATCCAGTCGTGCTGCTCACGTGAGTAGTCGAGGTATAACATCGATGCCACCGCATCCACCCGCAGTCCATCGATATGGCACTCTTCGAGCCAGAATACGGCGCTGGAGATCAGAAAATTGCGCACCTCGTTACGGCCATAGTTATAGATCAGGGTGCCCCAGTCTCGATGTTCACCCCGGCGCGGGTCCTCATGCTCGTAGAGTGCCGTGCCATCGAAGCGTGCCAGTCCATGGGAATCCTTAGGGAAGTGTGCAGGGACCCAGTCCAGAATGACGCCGATGTTGTGTGTATGACAGTAATCGACAAAATAGCGAAAGTCATCGGCACTGCCAAAGCGGCTGGTGGCAGCAAAGTAGCCGGTCGTCTGATAGCCCCATGAGGCATCAAGCGGGTGCTCGGTGATGGGAAGTAACTCGATGTGGGTAAAGCCGGTCTCGGTAATATAACTGACCAGACGATGGGCCAGCTCTCTATAGTTAAGAAACCCTCCATCCTCATCCCGTTGCCAGGAACCCAGATGACACTCATAGATGGAAAGCGGTTGATGCAGCCAGTCTGACGACTCCCTGGCATCCAACCAGCCCTGATCCTGCCAGGCGTACGCTGGTTCATCACAGACCACCGATGCGGTGTCCGGGCGTATTTCAAACTGCTGCCCGTAAGGGTCGGTCTTGTCTTGCGTTAACCCTGTTGTGTGATGACGGATCTCATATTTATACAGGGTCTGACTGTCGATGCCGGGTATAAACAGCTCCCAAACCCCGCTGCCACCCCTTGAGCGCATCGGATGGCGTCGGCCATCCCACCCGTTAAAGTCAGCAATCACACTGACGCGAGCGGCATTGGGAGCCCAGGTCGCAAATAATACACCGCTAACACCATCGATATACTTTTGGTGTGCCCCAAGTACACGGTAAATATGCAGGTGTTTTCCAGCGGTGAATAGATTGAGGTCAAAATCGCTGATCTGCGGTCCAAAGCTATAGGGGTCATAAAAGGTGCTGACATGTCCCTGGGTGTCTGTGCGGGTAAGGGAGTAGTGGCCGGCGAGCTCCTCGACGGGTTCTATGCAGACAAACAGATCGCTGCCAGGCAGCCGAGGCAGTTCACGACCAGAATCCGTGAGAGTCAACTGCCTGGTGTCAGGCTGATAGAACAGGATAAAACGCTGTCGGTGTTTGCTCTGGTTGCCAAGCACCGAGAAGGGGTCGTGATGATTGGCGCAAGCAATCCTGGCAAGCTCATTTTGATCAATGTAGGGGAGTATAGAGTCTACCCATCCCTTATGCTGCTCACCTGCTTGTGCCATCGAAAGCTATTCCCAAAGTTAAAGTGCGTGATATTCAGCCACTCTTCGCACTGACATTATAAGCCTCAATGCAACATTCATGCACAGTTGAGATTAAATCATTGCCAAGGCTAGTGACATCGTTAAATTGTGCTATATCTTCTACGGGTGATCTTGAGGCTGCATATGAGAGTAGACTTCCTTTGCACAAAGTTAGAGCAAGTAAACACTATCTTGCGTACATTCGCACAATAGAAGGGCGTTATATTCGCCGTATATGTCTGCAGGAGCGAGGATTATGCCCATTCATCGTGGCGTAATAATTGCACTCTATTTTTCTACCGTCGGTAGCCCCTGTGCAATAACAAGAGAGGACAAGGATGAAGACATCACAATCGCCACGTTTTGTTAGTAACCTGACACGTAATACGCTGGCACTGATTATGGCTGGGGGTCGTGGTGAGCGGCTGCAACAGCTAACCCAGTGGCGCACCAAGCCCGCCGTCCCCTTTGGCGGAAAGTTTCGTATTATCGATTTCCCCCTCTCTAACTGTATCAACTCCGGGATACGTCGAGTTTCCGTACTCACCCAGTACAAGGCGCACTCGCTGATCCAGCATGTTCAACGAGGATGGGGACATTTGCGCGGTGAATTTGGTGAATTTGTCGAGTTAATACCGGCACAGCAGCGAACCAGTGCCTCCTGGTATGTGGGGACGGCAGACTCTATATACCAGAATCTCGACATCATTCGTGCCCACGCTCCGGAGTTTGTGTTAATCCTGGCCGGCGATCACATCTATAAAATGGACTATGGTGAGATGCTGGCAAAGCATGTTGAGAATGAGGCCGATGTCACGGTGGGCTGTATTGAGGTGCCACTGGAGATGGCCTCGTCGTTTGGCGTCATGGAGGTCGACTCTGATATGCGTATTCAGAGTTTTGTGGAAAAACCGCAACACCCTGAACCCACCCCGGGTAAGGAGGATGAGGCGCTGTGCTCGATGGGGATTTATGTCTTTAATACCGAGCTATTATTTGAGCTACTGATTCGCGATGCCGACACACCAAACTCCAGCCATGACTTCGGCAAGGATGTGATCCCCCATGCAATAGAGAAGTACCGGGTCTACGCATACCCCTTTGCCGATAGACACAGTGGCGTACAGGCCTATTGGCGTGATGTAGGAACGGTCGACTCCTTCTGGGAAGCCAATCTGGAATTGATTGGTGTCACGCCGGAACTGAACCTCTACGATAAAGAATGGCCAATCTGGACCAACCAGGAGCAGCTGCCACCGGCCAAGTTTATCTTTGATGATGATGAGCGAAGGGGGATAGCGCTAGACTCGATGGTATCGGGCGGTTGCATTATCTCCGGGGCGCAGGTGCGTCACTCCCTGCTGTTCTCGAACGTCACTGTGGACAGTTATACGCAAATTGATTCCTCTGTTATCTTGCCCGATGTCACCATCGGCAGTAACTGCCGGATTCACCATACCATTATCGACAAACATTGCGTGATCCCGGATGGAACCATTATCGGCCTGAATGAGGAGGAGGATCGTGAGCGTTTTCATATATCGCCCAAGGGCGTAGTGCTGGTAACTCCTGAGATGCTGGGGCAACAAGTTCACCATGTCAGATAACACTTCCCCCGTACAGCCATTGAATGTGGTGATCTACTGGCATATGCATCAGCCGGAGTACCGCGACCTGCGCAACGGCGAGTATCACCAGCCGTGGACCTACCTGCATACGATCAAGGACTATGTAGATATGGCCGCACACCTGGAAAGCCATGCCGCGGCCCGCGCAGTGGTTAACTTTGCACCGGTACTGCTGGAACAGATCGACGACTATGTCTCACAACTCGACGACTACTTTAGGCATGGTAAGGCGTTGCGGGATCCTCTGCTTGCGGCCCTTGCCGACCCGGTATTATCGCTGGACGCGGAAAAGCGCTTGCACCTGATCAAGGCCTGCCTGCGCGCCAACAAAAAGCACCTCATCAATCGCTATGACTGCTTTAAGATGTTGAGTGAGATGGCTAAAGTCGCCATCACCCATCCGGAGCGTCTGGTCTACTATTCTGAGCAATATATCTCTGACCTGCTGGTCTGGTACCACCTCGCCTGGATCGCGGAGACGGTGCGCAGGAATGATTCGCGTATTAAAGGGCTTATGCTCAAAGGTCAGCACTTTAGCGTCCATGATCGCCACCTCCTGATTGAGATGATCCATGAGCTGGTGGGGGGGGTAATTGGGCGTTACCGTAATCTGGCCGAGAAAGGATGCATTGAGTTATCGGTTTCACCCTATGCCCATCCCATCGTACCGCTATTACTTAACCTGAAGTCCGCGGAAGAGGCCATGCCCAAGGTCGAGTTACCACTGGCGAGTACCTACCCCGGTGGCAGCGAAAGGTCACGCTGGCATATCCGGCACGGGGTGGAGGTATTTAAACGCTACTTTGGAGTTTCGCCGAGCGGTTGCTGGCCATCCGAGGGCAGTATTAGTGGCGAGACCGTTGAGCTTATGTCACAGATGGGCCTCAAGTGGTTGGCTAGCGGTGAGAGTGTGTTACGTAATTCACAGCAGCAATCTGGCAGCACAGTGGACAAGTGCATACATACAGCTTATCAGTACCATGACACGGAGACGGCCTGTTTTTTCAGGGATGATGGCCTGTCAGATCTGATCGGTTTTAAGTATGCCGATTGGCATGCCGATGATGCGGTCGCCAATTTAATCCACCACCTGGAGCAGATCGCCCACAACTGTACTGACAAACCGGGGGCTATTGTCTCCATCATTCTCGACGGTGAGAATGCCTGGGAGTATTACCCGGCGAATGGCTATTATTTTCTCGATGCCCTGTATGAGCAACTGGCAAAACATCCCGGGTTGAAGATGACTACCTACAGTGAATATCTGGCCGGACATGAGCAGCGCGCCCCCCTGTCGCAGATTGTGGCGGGTAGCTGGGTCTATGGCACCTTCTCTACCTGGATCGGCGAGAAGGATAAGAACCGGGCGTGGGATATGCTGGTGGAGGCTAAAAAGGTATTCGACCGCGTGGTGCATGAGGGGAACCTGTCTGCTGAAGAGCTAAGGCAGCTGGAGTTGCAACTGGCTACCTGTGAAAGTTCCGACTGGTTCTGGTGGTTTGGTGAAAATAATGCCGCCGATTCGGTAGCACTGTTTGATGAACAGTATCGACTGCACCTGAGCAATCTCTATCAGATGATGCGCATCGAGCCCCCCGAATATCTCTCCAGGGCCTTCTCATTCGGCTGTGGTGACGCAACCACGGGGGGCACCATGCTCCCCGGTCAGCAGCACTAAACTGATGACGAGTAGTCATCATTACCACACGGTTAACCGGGAGCGGCGTGCGGGAGTGCTACTGCACCCGACCTCGCTGCCCGGCCCACTGGATAACGGGGATATAGGTCACCAGGCCTACCGTTTTATCGAGTTTCTTCGTGCCCATGGTTTCAAGGTGTGGCAAATGCTGCCAATTGGGCCGACCCATGATGATAAATCACCGTATCAATGTCTCTCATCACATGCGGGCAATCCCCTGCTGATTAGTCTGGAGTGGCTGGAGGACCGGGGCTGGTTAGATCGGGGACGGATCGGGGAGAGTGAAAACAGTGATCACTTCAGAATGTGCTGCCTGCAACAGGCGGGGGAGCTTTTTAACCAAATGGCCGAACAGGGGTGGCGTGACAAGACCGCCTCCTTTATTCAGGATAATGCCGGGTGGTTAAACGATTATGCCCTGTTTATCGCACTCAAGGGACGCTACCACGGCCAGGCCTGGTATGAGTGGCCATTGGAACTACGTCAACGCGATCCTGCGGCACTGGCACAGGCCGCGCAGGAGTTACAGCCGGAGATCCAGCAGACACTGTTTGAGCAGTTCATCTTTTTTACGCAGTGGCATGAGCTGTATAAATATGCCACCGCCCATCAGGTAGAACTCTATGGTGACCTGCCGCTATTTGTCTCTCTGGACAGTGCCGATGTCTGGGCTCAAAGAGAGAATTTCCTCTTCGATGAGGAGGGGGAGATGGCATTTGTCGCCGGGGTGCCACCCGATGCGTTTTCTGATACGGGTCAGCGATGGGGCAACCCGCTGTTTGACTGGGAGCACATGACAGCAGATGGTTACCACTGGTGGAAACAGAGGGTCGCGACACAACTAAAGCTTTTTGATTTGGTGCGCATTGACCACTTTCGTGGACTGCAGGCCTGCTGGCATATTCCACAAAGTGACGACTCGGCGATTAACGGCCAATGGGTCGAGGTACCCGGCCATCAACTGCTAGAGGAGCTGCACCAGACCTTTCACCGCCTGCCACTGGTGGCGGAAGACCTGGGGGTGATCACCAATGAGGTGATCGCGTTGAAGGAGGCATTCAATCTGCCAGGGATGAAGGTGTTGCAGTTCGCCTTCGATGGTAACAGTCGCAATCCACACCTGCCGCACCAGCATCTATGTAATGACACGGTCTACACGGGAACCCACGATAACGATACGACATTGGGCTGGGCGAATAACCCGGCGAACTATAACCGCAGCTACCTTGATGACTATGTCGAGTCGGCAGCTGAAACGCCTGAGCAGGTGGCATGGTTACTCATCCGTATGGCCCTGTCTTCGGTTTCGTTTCTAGCCATGTTGCCGATGCAGGATCTGTTGATGCTTGACTCCTCCGCACGCATGAATACCCCTGGCACCACGGAAGGTAACTGGGGCTGGCGATTTGAATGGCAACAACTTGACCCTGAAGTGGTTAACAAAATCTCCCATTTAATCGAAATTTATCAACGGTAATGGTATGACTGATATTAAGACCCCTTGCGCTAGAGATGTCCCAGTTCTGCAGCAGTTGCCGACAGACAGTGAGTCATTGGCACGTGATTTTGAACACTACCTGACACGTCACCTGGGACGCTTCACAGGTTGCTCTCCCTATTATCACTACGAGGCGCTGTCGCTCACCATTCGTGATCGCATCATGATGGACTGGCGTAACACCTGGAAGGTCTATGAGAAGCGCAAGACGCGCAAGGCCTACTACATGTCACTGGAGTTTCTGATAGGCCGTTCACTCGGCAGCCATATCTTTAATCTGGGGCTCTACGGTGAGACCTATGATGCGATGCACCGCGTTGCGCTTGAACTGGAGGAAGTGAGGGCGCAGGAGCATGATGCCGGATTGGGTAATGGGGGCCTGGGGCGTCTCGCCGCCTGTTTTATGGACAGCTGTGCCACCCTGAGCCTGCCCGTTGTCGGTTATGGCCTGCGTTACGAGTACGGCATGTTCCGCCAGGAGATAGAGAATGGTTACCAGGTAGAAGAACCGGATCACTGGTTGCGCGAGGGGAACCCGTGGGAACTCGAGCGCCAGGAGTTTACCCAGACGGTAAAATTCGGCGGCAGGACAGAGACAATTACCGATAGCGATGGCAATAGCCGAATCCACTGGATAGACACTACGGATATTCTGGCTATTCCCTATGATGTGCCGATCTCCGGTTATCGCAACAAGACTGTCAACACGCTTCGTCTGTGGAGTGCGAGCGCGACCAACGTCTTCAATTTGAGTGACTTTAATGCCGGTAGTTATGCCGAGGCAGTTGAGGCAAAGAATGACGCCGAACATGTCACCATGGTTCTCTATCCCAACGATGCCAGTGAGAATGGCAAAGAGCTTCGACTAAAGCAGCAATATTTTCTCGCCTCGGCCAGCCTGCAGGATGTGATGCGCATGTGGTCGGCGAACGAAGGGGATGACTACACGGATTTTGCGCAACTGAATGTCTTCCAGCTCAACGACACTCACCCCACGATTGCCGTTGCCGAGTTGATGCGTCTGCTACTCGATGAGAAGAGTATGAGCTGGGATGAGGCGTGGCTGATAACCAGCCAGACCATGGCCTATACCAACCACACTCTGTTGCCCGAGGCGCTGGAAAAGTGGCCGGTCGCGTTGTTTGAAAGACTGTTGCCACGCTTATTGCAGATCATCTATGAGATCAACGCACAGTATCTCAAGCTGGTTGCCAGAAAGTGGCCCGGGGATACGGACAAACTGCGACGGATGTCGATCATAGAGGAGGGGGATACCCGCTATGTACGCATGGCCTATCTTGCCATCGTCGGCAGCTTTTCGGTTAACGGCGTAGCTGAACTTCACTCGCAGCTATTACAGCAGGGCCTGTTCAAAGATTTCTACGAACTATGGCCTGAAAAATTCAATAATAAGACCAATGGCGTTACCCCACGCCGCTGGCTGATGCACTCCAATCGTCTGTTGCGCGAACTGGTGACCGATCGCATTGGTCGGGAGTGGGAGCTGGACTTTGAGAAGATCGGTAAGTTAAAGCAGCACGCAGCGGATGGGCAGCTTGATGAGCAGTGGTTTGAAGTAAAGCAGCTGAATAAACAGAAACTTGCCAAACTGGTTGAGGCGGAGTGTGGTGTCGAATTCCCCATCGACTCGCTGTTTGATGTACAGGTGAAGCGCATCCATGAGTATAAGAGGCAGCTGTTAAATGTACTGCACGTAATTCACCTCTATGACCGCATCAAGCGGGGTGATACCGACAACTGGACCAACCGTTGTGTGCTGATCGGTGGCAAGGCTGCTCCAGGCTACCTGCTGGCAAAACAGCTGATAAAACTGATTAACAACATTGCCGAGGTAATCAACAATGACCCGGAGGTAGGAGATAAACTCAAACTTGCCTTTATCCCCAATTACGGTGTATCGAAGATGGAGATTATCTGCCCCGGCACCGACCTGTCTGAGCAGATCTCAACGGCGGGCAAGGAGGCCTCCGGCACCGGGAACATGAAATTCATGATGAATGGCGCGGTGACTATCGGCACCTATGATGGGGCCAATATTGAGATACTCAATGCGGTGGGCGCCGAGAACTTCTTTCTGTTCGGGCTGAAGGCGGATGAGGTGGATGATCGGCGCAGGAACTACCAGCCCCAGCAGCTTGTAGATGCGGATGAGGATCTCAGACGTGTGCTCCATCTGCTGGATTGTGGCCACTTCAATTCTTTTGAAGAGGGTATCTTCGATGGGGTGATCGCCTCGCTGTTAAACCCCCATGACCCGTGGCTCACACTTGCCGACTTTCGAAGTTATGTGGATGCGCAAACTAACGTGGCGCGGGCCTATCATGACCGTAGCTCCTGGGTCCGGATGAGTATTATGAATACCGCATGCAGTGGTTTCTTCTCAACCGACAGAACCATGCGTGAATATAATAATGATATCTGGAAGCTTACGGTCAGCCGTAGTGAAACCTGAGGTACAGTGGATACCCTGATATGAATTGATGGCCCTCTAAGCGAACCAGAAGAGCGTGCCGATGTGTAGAGATAAGGAGGGGAGTCGATGGAGTCAGGACTAACACGTTCCGCCGTATGGCGTGCATTGCAGATGCACTTTCAAGAGATGCAGTCGGTTCACATGCGCGAGTTATTTGATGCGGATGCGGAGCGCTTCAGCCACTACGCTATTGAGCTAAACGACCTGCTTTATGACTACTCAAAGAACCGAGTCACTGATAAGACGATGGAGCTGCTGTTGCAGCTGGCAGCCGAGGTCGAGCTGCCGCAGTGGATAGCGCGGATGTTTGCGGGCGAGGCGATCAACCACACGGAGAACCGTGCAGTTCTGCATACGGCACTGCGCGCACAACCCGACAGCGAGGTGTTTGTCGATGGGGTCAATGTGATTCCGGAGATTCAGCTGGAGCGGGAGCGCGTTAAACATTTGGCGGAGATGATCCGTTCGCGAAAGTGGCGTGGTGCAACCAATCAGGCGATCACCGATGTGGTTAATATCGGGATCGGTGGGTCACATCTCGGCCCGCTGATGGTCAATGAGGCACTAAGGCCCTATGCACTACATGATCTCAACGTCCATTTTGTCTCTAATATCGATGAGAATCATATTAACGACACCCTCGAATACCTCAACCCAGAAACCACCTTTTTCATCATCTCCTCCAAGTCCTTTACTACTCAGGACACCATGGTAAATGCGGAGACGGCACGCCAGTGGTTTGTCGATAAGCTGCGTGATGAGAACTGGATTCATCGTCACTTTGCCGCGGTGACCTCCAATGTTGAATTGGCCAGAGAGTTTGGTATCGCTGAAGCGAATATCTTTAAGATGTGGGACTGGGTCGGTGGTCGCTACTCACTCTGGTCGGCCATTGGTCTCTCTACGGTAATAGCCATTGGCTCGGAGCAGTTCGATGAGCTGCTGGAAGGGGCCTATGAAGTGGATCAACACTTCAGGCAGGCACCACTTGAGCGGAACATCCCGGTCATCATGGCGTTGCTTGGAGTCTGGTATAACAACTTCTTTGATGCACAGACCATGGCCGTACTCCCCTATGATCAACACCTGCACCGCTTCCCCGCCTACCTGCAGCAGGCCGACATGGAGAGCAACGGAAAATCCATTGACCGCAATGGCCGTGAAGTTGATTACACCACCGGACCGGTGATCTTCGGTGAGATCGGTATTGCCGGACAACACGCCTTCTTCCAGCTGCTGCACCAGGGGACCAAACTGGTGCCGGCATATA
>JBFFJV010000037.1:0-13431 GCA_041555695.1 Thiohalomonadaceae bacterium
ATCACCTCCGGGGAGTGCCCCAGCGCATTCACCGCCCAGCCCTGTATAAAGTCGAGATAGCGTCTCCCCTGACTATCCTCCAGCCAGCTGCCACTGCCGCGTACAAACACGGTATCGGGCCTCGGGGTAACAGGCATCACTGCACTAAATGGGGATGACATTGCTCTTCTCCTTTATATTTGTGTTAAACGGTTTAACGCAGGGGCGCTACTTTTTTCCGCAAAAAAAAGGCCGCCGATCACGAGGATCGGCGGCCTTTATATGGTGTTTATGGTGGCGTTAACTCAACGCATCCATTCACCCTGTTTCAGACACAGCGATCCCGGTGCGACTGCAATCTCTCGCAGCCAGCCGCTTCGGCGTCGCAATGTACTGAATTGAATCTTCATGTCCGTTAGTCTGCCGTGCAGCGTCCACGACTGTCAACAGCGCATTGTCATCGCTGCAAAATAATTTACACACGTTTTCTACTGAGGGGATCCCTTACAGCATTTGACTCGACCATCTCATGGCAGCAGCCACCACACTCACTCATACTTTGCTAAGGCCGGAATCACCCACGTGAATACTGGCCCTACTACTCCGAGGTAGCAGCTTATTACTCCCATAGGAGGTGCTTTATGATTATGGAGACCCTGCTTCATATCGACGAGAAGCTGTCAGAGCAGCAGCAACGCCAGTTACTCGACTCTATCGGTAATAGTGAAACGGGGCTATACGCCTCGCACCACTCCACCAAGGACCACCTGATGTTCGTTGCCTACGACTCGCAACGCATGGCACCGCATGACATTGCCGCCATCGCCGAGCAGTCCGGTTACCACGCCCAGCTGGTAGACCTCTAGCAACACGGCCACGGCATTCGTCGTGGCCGCAGTAGCGGTGACATGGTCTTAGCCTCAACAGTCGGTAAATGAGCTCTTTATATTCATCGCCTACGCCCCGGAGAAGCTATGTCCCCACGAGCTGGTGGCGACTGTCGAGGAGAGCTGCATGCATGCGCAGGTGATCGATTTGTAGCCACACGTGAGGCCACGGGAAATCCGTGGCCCCTCGTGGCGACAGATACAAATCAATCAGCTGAAGCGGTTCTCGACCACCACCTCATTCAATGACAGCTGACCGGGTCGCGGCCAGGAATCCTGTGTGCGCTTTCCGATTGCGACCATCATCGCAATACGGTGATCCGCGGGCAGATCGATAATTTTCCCCACAGCATCAAAATCGAAGCCGGTCATGGGGCAGCTGTCATACCCCATCTCACTGGCCAGCAACATGGTGCTCATCGCTGCCATGCCGCAGGAGCGCAAGCCCTCATCCCGCTCGATGCCAGGCTGTGAGAAGTAGAGTTCAAAATTGGTCTTGAACATCTCCGCCACCTCTGACGGCGCATCCTGCCAGTAGCGTTCAGGTTTATCCTGCCAGGCCTTTTCGTGATAGCAAAAGACGAGCAGCTCGGAGGCATCGGTCATCTGCGCCTGATCGTAACCAACCTGTCGGATCGCCTTTCGTTGTATCTCATCGGTCACACGTACAAAGCGCCAGTTCTGTACGTTAAGTGCAGTAGGTGACAGCTTTACATGCTCCATCAGGTGGTTGAACTCCTCATCACTCATATGATGATCGGTCTCAAACTGACGAATAGCTCGACGTTTTTGTAGTGCCTCAGCCACTCCCATTGCTCTTTCCATGGTTTACTCCTTGTAGTTAATTGCCTGCAGAAAAAGCTGTAACAGTTGCTGTACCAGATTCTGCAGGGTGGTCTCTTTGTAGCGTTCTGAATTAATGATGCACTTATTGTAAATGGCCTCGCGGATCAGTCCTTGAAACAGCAATGCAGCGGTACGCTCATTAACGACCGAAGCCCGATTCTCCTGTACCAGTTCTCGCAAACTGTACTCGATATAGTCGGCAATCGACTGCCATCGGCTGGCGAAAAAGCGATTCGCAATATCCCCTCCCTCCAGGGCGCTCTGCAGCTCCATGCGAAAATAATCCGGGTCCTCCTCGACCCGGTCGATAAACACGCGAGTGACACGCGAAAGCACGCTGGCGAAATCATCCGGGCCATCCAGCGTTGCCTCGACATAGGTCTCGCGCGGTGCTGCAAGACTATCCAGCACCGCCTCATAAAGGTCATCCTTGGAGGTAAAGTGCTGATAGAGTACCGCGGGGCTCACCCCCACACGTCGTGCAATCTCATCGACCGAGACGCCGTGAAAGCCCTTGTCGGCAAACAACACTTTTGACACCGCGATAATTGAGGCACGTCGCTCTGCCGCTTTCATCCGTTTGGCCATCTACTTCCCCTCACCCTGTCTACTCGCTACTGTTTGCGGATCTGGAACTCAAACTTCCCGGCCGCCTCTCCAGAGCTAAGCAGCTCGTTGCCGGTCTGCTTACAAAACGCCTCAAAGTCTTTTACCGCCCCCGGATCGGTGGCAATGATCTTCACCACCTCGCCGCTGTTCATGCTGGCGATGGTTTTCTTCGCCCGTAGGATGGGCAGGGGGCAATTGAGGCCACTGGCATCCAGTTCATGTTGATACTCGCTCATGATTCATCTCCTTAATCTTCATATTGATGCACTAGCCAAAGAAGGTAGCGCTGCGACTCCCAACGCCACAAATAAGTGAACGCTCGTTTATTTATAGCTATACTTATCTCAGGGGTCAAGCACCGTTTCCCTCACGGAGTGAACATCGCAGCACAGCGCAACCGTCCCTGGACAGGGAAAACTATTGCTACGCCGGCCCACCACAGTAGATTAAGGGAGAGCACAAATGAGTATGAAAAACAGTTACTTCGAGATACCCAGCCCGTTCGCCCTGCTGGACCGCTGGCTCAACCCTGAGGTACAGCGTTTTGAGCTGACACTCCGTGGTAAACCGCTTACGGTGAGTTGGACACGACGCGCCGAACAGCAGCTGACACGCCGTGAGCACCCTTTGCTGGCAGAGATGCAGCTCTATTTCACCTGCGTGGTAAAAAAACGGGTGCTGTTTCATGAGGAGGGGCTGCATGATGAGCTCGAACCTGTAGAGGTAAATAAATACCTGCAAATCGCCTTTCGGCCGGTAGAGGCGAACTCCTGCGACCCGGTGGAGTTCGCCGCCAACTTCCCGGTCAAGCGTGAGTTTGCATCGGACGGGGCGGTGAAGATGCACCCTTCACGCCTGCACATTGACTACAAGGGTGGGGCATGGAGCGGCGAGTTCAGCGTTTAGCCCTTGCATCGTCGCCTTGATTCGCTAAGCTGCCATCCCTATCCAATAACAATGTTTCGTGCTGCAATGACAACTCCGATACCCAAAGATGGAACACCGCGATGATAGGGAAGCTCGAAATCAAGATGATGAACTACTTTCTGTTGATTGCCATCGCGGCGATCCTGATTGGGTTCGAGTTCTATCTGCAGCTCTCCGACCTCGACTATCTGAAGAGCCTCTATGCCGACTACATTGCCGGCGATGACAAGCAGGGTATCGACGACTTTCCCCCGGCCATTGCCCACCTGCGCGACAAGATCGTCATTATGTTCGTCATGCTCTCCGGCGTGGCGGCAATTGTGATGCTGATGTTCATTAAGAACATCACCCTGCCGCTGGGCAAGATGATCGCCATCTCCAAATCGATCAATCAGGGCGATCTCAGTCACTACATCGAGATCGATCAAAAAGACGAAATTGGTGAACTGGGCCAGGCGATCAATGAGCTCACCAGCAACTTTCAGGAACTGGCCTCTCTCACCATGGCCTCCTGTGAAAAGCTGGATGAATCGCTCAACGCGGCGCTGGCAAAACGACAACAGGGCACGCATGCCAGCGAAGAGGAGCTGCAGGCGATGCGTCATGAGATCGCCATGCTGCAGCAGTTTCTCAATGAGATCACGCTGCTGGGCGAGGAGTCGTAGCCGATGCTCAGTGCTGCCCTGCTGTTGCTCTGCGGAATGGCCATCTCCACCATCGCCATGGCGGTGGGCATTGGTGGCGGTATCCTCTGGGCACCACTGTTAATCGTAGTCTACGGCCTGGCGCCGGTAGAGGCGGTAACCTACTCGCTGATCATCCAGATATTCGGCCTGGGCAGCGGTAGCCTCTCTTTTTTCCGCAGTGGTCAGACCGACCTCAAACTCTCCGCGCTGCTCGCCGCGGCAGCACTGCCCGGGGTGATTATCGGCAGCTTCGGCACCCACTACATTGATGAAAACAGTCTGCGCCTGATCCTCGGCATTATGGCAATGATGCTGGCACTGATGTTTGTCGCGCGAAATACCGAGGCCGACAACAGCTCCGAGCGTAACTACCAGCGGGGACAGATACGCCCGCTGCTGCCGATCCCCGGTTTTTTTGGTTTCATCATGGGACTGCTGTCGCTGGGTATCGGCGAGTGGCTGATCCCGGCACTGCGCGACCGGCTGCGCCTGAGCATGAGCCGCGCAGTAGCTGTGGTGGTGCCGATGATGATGATGCTGGCGCTGGCCTCCTCACTGATTCACATTAGCCGCATCGATGTGCTGCACCTGGATTATGTGGTGTGGGGTGCAGTGGGCACCATTGCCGGTGCGCCAATTGGTGCCAGGCTGTCACGGGTGATCAACGACCGCCTGTTAAAAGAGGCCTTTATCTTTATTATGACCCTGCTGGCGGTGCACTTTGTGTTTCGCAGCTTTTAGTGACGCGTCTCCATCGTAGAGGAGCGGTTAATACCGCTGACTACATCGGTAAAGCTGGCCGCTTCCACCGCCTGGCTGAAGTAAAACCCCTGCACCTCATCGCAGCCCATCTCACGCACCCGCGCCAGCTGCTCCGGTGTCTCCACCCCCTCGGCAACCACCCCCAGCTTGAGGCTCTTCGCCATGGTAACGATGGCACTGGTCAGCACCGCGTGATCCCGATTGTGCATCATGTCACGAATGAAGCTGCGGTCGATCTTGATGTAGTCGAAGGGGAAGTGCATCAGGTAACTCAGGGAGGAGTAGCCGGTGCCGAAGTCATCGATAGAGAGCTTAACGCCCAGCTCTTTTAGCCCCTGTAACCGCTCGCCGACCATCTCGGTATCGTCGGCAAGGATGCTCTCGGTCAGCTCCAGCTCCAGCGCCCCAGGCGACAGACTGCTCTGCTGTAGAGCCTCGGCAACACTCTCGACAAAGCCGCTGCCCACCAGCTGCTTAATAGAAACATTCACCGCCACTCGCAGACCGTCGTGCCCCAGCTCATGCCAGCGCTGACACTGCGCACAGGCCTCCTGCAACAGCCACCGTCCCAGTTCAATAATATAGCCACGCTCCTCCAGCAAGCAGATAAACCCGTCGGGCATCACCAGTCCGCGCCTGGGGTGCTGCCAGCGTACCAGTGCCTCCATGCCGGCCACCTTCCCACTCTGCAGGTCAATCTTCGGCTGGTAGTACAGGGTAAACTCACGCCGCTGCAGTGCCTGGCTGATCTCCTCCTCCAGATTAAGGTACTCACGTTTCTTCAGCTCCATGCCCTCTTCATAGCGCAGGTAGTGCTTACCCTGCAGAGCACACTCACTCAGGGCAAGTTGTGCACTATTGAGCAGTGCCTCCTGCCCCTTGCCGCCCCAGGAGCAGTCGGCGCCAATGGCAATAGAAAAGGTAATGCTATTACCATCAACAGAGAACGGCTCGGCAAATAGCTTGCCCAGTTTTTCGACCAGAAACGCCAGCTCATTTTCGGAAAAAAGGTTCTCCACAATCAACACAAACTCACTGCTGTCGAGATGGCTCAGGTTCTGGCCCCCGCTGGCACAGCTCTTTATCCGCTCCGCGGCAAGGCGCAACAAGTGAGTCATTCGCTGGTGTCCCAGCCCACCACTGACCGTCGAGAAGTTGAGCAGCTTAAGCGCAATCACTGCCGCCCCCACACTGCCGATACGCTCCTCGCTCAGATAGTGCTGCATCTGTCGCAGCAAGCCCTTGCGGTTAAGCAGACCGGTGACCTCGTCGTGATACTCCAGATAATCGACCAGCTGCTGCTGCTCGCGCTGTTGTACCGCCTCATGTGCCTCCAGCTGGCGATGAGCACGGCGCACGATGAGCAGCAGGAACAGGAACAGCAGCAGCATCAGGCCGGTGATCACCATCAGGATCTGTGCACTGGTCTTTTCGATATCCGCCAGCAGCGGGGTGACGTCAGAATAGATCTCGAACACCCCCTCCACCGGTTGGTCAAAGGAGCGGCGAATCGGCACGTAGGACGCGATAACATTACGGTCGTAGATCTCCCCCTCGTAGGAAGAGAAGGCGTTGCGGAAACTGATCTCACTGGCAGACTTACCGTGCAGTGCTGCCTGGAAACCCGGGTTGTCAAACTTGTTGTCACCGATCTGGCTCTGCTGGGTTGAGAAGACCACCAGCCCCTCGATGTCGTAGATCTTCACCTTTACTACGCGCAGCCCCTGAATCTTGTGAGTGATGTCCCGCTGCATTTTCTCGATGACCGGGAGAGTCACCAGCTCATCGACCGGGCTAGATCCTGCCATCCAGATGTAATCAGAGTACTGCGGCCAGAGGGTATTGCCGATGGTGCGGGCCAGATCGCGGTTGGCCTGGCTCTCGCGCTCGATCAATCCCTTAACCGCCAGGCTCTGGTAGAAATAGACCAGCGTGCCCGCCACCAGCACAATACCGATGAGACTGATAAGCGAATAATTACGCGTTAAGTGGCATGTCTTTAGCATGCGTCCCCCACTTTCCCTGTTATGCCTTCACGGCTAAATTTTTGTTAAATATTTTATTGTTTTACTTGTGGTGCGACGAATGATTATCAGCACTGCTCCCACGGCAGGCCCTCAAAACGCCAGCCGCCCAGGCTACTGCGCTGGTGATTGTCATCCAGCTCACCCTCGAAACCATCAAGCACGGTGTAGACATCCCGCAGGCCGGCCTCCAGCAGTGCCTGCCCCGCCTCTACCGAGCGCTTGCCGCTGCGACAAATAAGGATAATCGGTGCACAGCCATCCCCCTCATCGCAGATAATACCACCGAGCATCAACTCACGAATCTGGCGCACAAAGTTGGGGTTCACCTCCCAGTCGGGCTCATCGATCCAGGGGATATGTATCGCCCCTTTGGGATGGCCAACGAAGAGGAACTCCATATTCGAGCGTACGTCGATCAGGATCGCCCGCGGGTTCTCCTGCATTAGCGTCGCTGCCTGTTGCGGTGTCAGCGGCTGCACATCCTGTTTGGTTTTGTTCATATAAACTCCTTATGCTTATCTATCCGGCACCACCTCAACCTTCAGGATCACCCCGTCAACACCGGTCACCCGAACCTTGCTGCCGCTGTCGCAGTCCTCGCCAATGATCTTCCAGGTGGTGTCATCGACACGAATCTTGCCACTGCTGTTCTCGATCGGCTCGGCCAGGGTAAAGGTGCGTCCCACGTACTGCTCACCGCGACGATTAAGGGTGGGCTGATCGGTCTGTACCGGGTGTTTCCCAAAGTAGATGCGCCAGGCCACGATGGAGGCGACCGAAAGGATGGCAAAGGCGAAGACCTGATACTCCCAGCCCATGCCGGGGGCAATTAATACCAGCAGCCCGACCACCCCGGCGGAGATCCCCATCCACATAAAGAAGGTACCGGGGGCAAAGGCCTCCAGTACCAGTAGCAGCACGGCAAGGATCCACCAGTGCCAGTGGTCAATGTGTGAGAATAACGCTGCCATTAACTTTTATCCCCTTTAACCGCACCCATCGCATTCTTCGCCAGCTCGGCGACGCCACCGATGGCACCGATCACACCGGAGGCCTCCAGCGGCATAAAGATGAGCTTCGAATTCGGCGCAGAGGCGATATTCTGCAGCGAATCGACATATTTGGTGGCCACAAAGTAGTTAATCGCGTTGATATCACCCTTGGCAATTGCCTGGGAGACCATCTCTGTCGCCCTGGCCTCAGCCTCGGCCAGACGCTCACGCGCCTCTGCCTCGCGGAAGGCGGCCTCCTTCTGTCCCTCGGCCTTGAGGATGGCCCCCTGCTTCTCCCCCTCGGCGCGCAGGATCTCTGACTGCCGCTTACCCTCTGCCTCAAGAATCGAGGCGCGCTTCAGCCGCTCCGCCTTCATCTGTTTGGCCATCGCATCAACCAGGTCGGTAGGCGGCGAGATATCCTTAATCTCAATACGCGTCACCTTCACCCCCCAGGGGGTGGTGGCATCATCGACCACGGTGAGCAGCTGGGCGTTGATTTCGTCGCGTTTGGAGAGCAGCTCGTCGAGATCCATCGAACCCATTACGGTACGGATATTGGTCATCGTGAGATTTAATGTCGCGTACTCCAGCTGATTCACCTCATAGGAGGCCTTGGCCGCATCCATCACCTGGAAGAAGACCACGCCATCCACGGTGACCATCGCGTTGTCCTTGGTGATCACCTCCTGCGAGGGGACATCGAGCACCTGCTCCATCATGTTCATCTTGCGGCCGATGCGATCAATGATCGGCATGATAAAGTTGAGGCCGGGACGCAGCGTGTTGGTGTAGCGACCAAAACGCTCCACCGTATACTCCATCCCCTGAGGCACCGACTTAACACCGAGGAACACCAGCACCACGGCCAGTCCGAGCAGAAACAGTACAAATGAGGCAAAGCCTGCCATGTGATCACCCTCCATCCATTATTATTAATGGGCCAAGCATAACACCGCCTGCCGTCGTGGCACATTATCGAGCCAATCGTCTCCCTATTTACGGCACGCCCCCCATGCCGCAATGAAACATTTCGAGTTACAATCGTCTGCATGAGCAAAAAGAACCCCATAATCAAGATCCCCAAGCTGATGATGCGTCCCATCGGGCGCGCCATTGCCGACTTTCAGATGATCCGCGAGGGCGACCGGGTACTGCTCGGTCTCTCAGGAGGTAAGGACTCACTTACCCTGTTGCATGTGCTGCGCCACCTGCAACGCCATGCCCCCATTGATTTTGAGATCGGTGCGATCACCATCGACCCGATGATCCCCGGTTTCGACCCCTCAGTACTCAAACCCTACCTGGAAGAGATGGGTATTCCCTATATCTACGATGCGGAACCCATCGCCGATGAGGCAGAGAAGTTTATTGATGACCCGAGCTTCTCTTTTTGCGCCTTCTGCTCTCGCCTTAAGCGCGGCTCAATCTACAGCCAGGCACGCCAGCACGGCTATAACGTGATCGCCCTGGCGCAGCATCTGGATGACCTGGCAGAGAGCTTCATGATGTCGGCCTTTCACCGTGGTCAGCTCGGCACCATGAAGGCACACTACGTGAATGATCAGGGCGACCTGCGCATCATCCGCCCGCTGGTCTATGTGCGTGAGCGCCAGACCGCCGCCTTCGCCGAGAATGTTCAGCTGCCGGTGGTGCCCGACAACTGCCCCGCCTGCTTCGCCAAGCCGACCGAGCGCGTCCACTTCAAGGAGTTGCTGGCCGCCGAAGAGGGGCGCTACAAGAATCTGTTCCGCAACCTGCTGCATACCCTGAAACCGCTAATGGCCGAGGGCAGCGAACAGGCGATGCAGCGCGAGCTGGAGCTGTAGTGCACTCCCCGCTCGGCCTGCTGTTGCGACTGCTGGGCAGCCTGCCACTACCGTTGCTGCACGGCATCGGCGCGCTGTTTGGTCAGCTCTTCAGCCTGCTCCCCAATCGTCACCGGCGCATCACCCAGCGCAATCTGACGCTCACCTTTCCCGAAATGAGTGAGCGGCAGCGTGCCCGCCTGCTGGTACAGAGCCTGCAGGAGACCGGAAAGACCTTCATGGAGACGGCACTCATGTGGTGCGGCTCACGCCAACGCATTCTGGGCCTGGTTCGGCAGGTAGAGGGAGAGGAGTTGTTGCAGGCCGCACTGCAACGGGGAAAGGGGGTCATTCTGGCGGCCCCCCACCTGGGAAGCTGGGAGTTGATTGGGCACTACATCGCCGCCAGGGCTCCCATCACCTGCCTCTACAAACCGCCGCGTAACCCCTCGGTGGAGGCGGCAATGCGCGAGGGGCGCATGCATCTGGGGGTCAAGCTTGCCCCCACCGATACCAGCGGTGTAAAGAACCTGCTGTCGATACTCAAGGGCGGTGAAGTCGCCGGCATCCTGCCTGATCAGGACCCCAGCGAGGGCGGAGGGGTGTTCGTTCCCTTCTTCGGTATCGCCACCAATACCATGACCCTGCTGCCCCGCCTGGCAGCCAGAAGCGGCGCTACCGTACTGGTGAGTTATGCCGAGCGCCTGCCCTGGGGGCGTGGCTACCGCCTGCACTTTATTCCCTGTGGCGCCGCGCTCAACGAGCGCGATCCCATAGCCGCTGCCACCGCGCTTAACCACGCCGTGGAACAGGCGATCCGTCAATCGCCCGCCCAGTACCAGTGGAGCTACAAACGCTTTCGTACCCGCCCCGAGGGCGAACCCTCACTCTATTAGTCTATTCCGCGGCACCGCCATCCGGGGTCATTAAACCATTCTCACTCATCGCATCTATACTGAATCAATCAGTATCGCTTTTTCTCGAAATATGGAGATAGACAGATGCCTTACTTACCTCAGCTATACACCCTCTCTATCGCCCTGCTACTTACGCTACTGGCAGGCTGTTCCGACGGCAACCTGGGCATTACGGTGCTCCCCGGCGAATTAACCGTCACCGTGGTCGACGGTTCCAGCGCCGCGGCAACACCCGTCGCCGCGGCGCATATCCAGGTCATCGACGCGACCACCGGCAACCCCATCGACACCCTGAGCAGTGATGCCAATGGACAGGCCACGGCCGCCTATTACCAGAGTAACGTACAGCTGAAGGTGAGCGCCCAGGGCTACGCCTCCTCACCTGCCAGCGGCATCCCTCCACTGCCTGTCGCCCTGAGCCCGGGGGCGAACACCCCGGTCACGATTACCCTCTATCCGTTGGACCCGACACTGCTGCTCGGCACCATTAGCGGTCAGCTGCGCGACCACAACGGCAATCCGGTTGCCGGGGCACTGGTCGTGGCCGATAACGGCAACACCCCGGTCGCCAGCAACAGTGATGGCAGCGGCAACTATCTGCTCTACAACGTCCCGGCGGGCAGCGTCACGCTCAATGCCTGGTCCAGTGGTCTCAACTTCCCCCCCCTCGGTCCGCTCACTCTGGCTGGTGGCGAGACACTTAGTGGACAGAACATCACCGCCTCAGGAACCGCCGCCGGCTCGATTTCCGGCCATGTCAGCTTCACCGCCGTCAGCGGTGCCATTATCGACATCACCCTGCTCCACCCCGGCAGCCGTGAGGTAATACCGGGGCTGCGCAGCTACACTGACAGCAATGCCAACTACACCATGTCACTGGTACCGAACGGCACCTTTGAGATCATCGCCTCGCTGGAGAATGACGGTTACGTACTCGACCCGGACACCTCCGTCACGCAGGGAGTCCCCGTGGTGAGCATCAATAACGACAGCATAGTGAAAGACTTCAAGGTCACCGGCTCTATCGCCCTCACCTCACCGCCGGCCCCCAGTGGGAGTACCCTGCCCCAACTAAGCACCACTCCCACCTTCAGCTGGCTCAAGGACTCCAGCTACGCCAGTGCCGAGGAGTACGTGGTGGAGGTGGTGGGCGTGTCGAGCAACACGATATGGGGTGGCTTCGGGGCGGCCCCTGCTTACACGCCACAGGTCACCGTTGCACAGGGCAACACGCCGGGCGTCAGCTACAACTTCGACGGTACCGCGACCCTCACCACCCTTGAGGAGGGGCAGGTCTACCAGCTACGGGTCTACGCCAAAAAGGATGATGCCGGTGACCCTCGTGGCTACAAACTGCTCTCCGCCAGCGAGACTCTGGATGGTCTATTCAGGGTGTTCACCCCCTGAGTGAAACACGCTGCTACGAAAGGCTAGAGCACATCACTGCTATAGCCCTGAGACTCCATGATTTCACGCAGCCTTTTTAACGCCTCAATCTGAATCTGGCGTACCCGCTCACGGGTCACGCCAATCTGTTCACCCACCTGCTCAAGGGTGGAGATATCATAGCCGTGCAGACCGAATCGACGCTCCACCACCTCTCGCTGCTTATCACTAAGCTTGACCAGCCAGGCGTCGATATTTGCGTGAACATCCGCGTTCTGTAACAGTTCAGAGGGATCGAGGTTATTCTCATCAGGAATGGCATCAATCACCGTCCTCTCCCCCTCACGCCCTAACGGTACATCTACCGAGGTGACACGCTCGTTCAGCCCCATCATCCGCTCCACATCGGCCACGGGCTTATCGAGCATCTCGGCGATCTCCTCACAGCTGGGCTCATGATCCAGACTCTGGGTAAGATGCCGTGCGGCACGCAGATAGACATTGATCTCTTTCACCACATGAATCGGCAGACGGATGGTACGTGTCTGATTCATGATGGCCCGTTCGATGGTCTGGCGAATCCACCAGGTGGCGTAGGTGGAGAAACGAAAACCACGCTCCGGATCGAACTTCTCAACCGCACGAATCAGCCCCAGGTTCCCCTCTTCGATCAGGTCCAGCAGGGCCAGGCCGCGATTAAGGTAACGGCGTGATATCTTCACCACCAGTCGCAGGTTGCTTTCAATCATCCGCTTGCGACCCGCCTCTTCCCCTCTCAGGGCCATGCGGGAGTAGTGCACCTCCTCCTCGGCAGTGAGCAGCGGAGAGAAGCCGATCTCACTCAAATAGAGACGTGTGGCATCCAGCTGGTTATCCGGCACCTTGCCGGCCTTGAAGAGGGTTTTCTCCTCCTCTTCAATGGCCTCTATGTCATCGACCAGTGTAACGGCATCAGAGTGGAGCTGGTGCTTGTCCATTTGTCACCTCGAAAAATGATAGCTGTCAGGGGAGGGAGAGGTAGAACACGGAGTATTAGCCGCATAGCAACGTTAAACATGCATATCCCTTTGCAAGCCAATGACATTGCAGCCTGACTTTACTACTTTATGAATGAATATTAAAAGTAACACCGAGTAGACACCTTACACAGGCGCCGCACTACCTAGGTATAAATACCCACAGAGGGGCGTGGCAGGAAAATCGAGAGTGGTGAACGGGATGGTGAGAGGGGGATGTATGCCGCTTACGTGACTATGTTGTCACCGCATCCACATAACGAAGTACAAAATGGGAGAGTTCGGCGACATTATCCAGACCCAGTTTCAGCATAGCTGCCGCCCGGTATTTTTCCACGGTCCGGTAACTGATTTGCAGTTCCTGTGCGATCTGCTTATTGGTCTTGCCGGCAACCACCAGGGTGGCCACCGCCTTCTCGCGCGGTGAGAGCTCATCAAAACGCGCCTGCTTCGCCAGATGCTCGCGTCGTGACTCATCCAGCCTCAGCCCCTCAGCTACCTGCTCAAGCAACGCCGTGGGTGACACCGGCTTCTCCATAAAATTGACCGCACCGGCCTTAATCGCCCGTACCGAATCATTGATCTCACC
>JBFFJV010000038.1:0-13414 GCA_041555695.1 Thiohalomonadaceae bacterium
ACACAACCTGTGTGGTGCCCCGGTACTTCCCAATTCATTTTCCAGCTTTCTTCCCTGCTTCTTTCCCGGCTTCCTTCGCCTCATTCCATAATGCATCCATACGCTCAGGATCCGCCTGCTCCACCGAGCTGCCCTGTGCTGCCAGCCCCTGCTCCACATAGTGAAAACGATGCACGAATTTTGCATTGGCGGAACGTAGTGCCTGCTCGGGATCCACACCGGCATGACGAGCCAGATTGACACAGGCAAACAGCAGGTCCCCCATTTCATCGTGCAGCGCCTGGTGATCATCACCACCAAGTTCTGCACGCAACTCTTCGATCTCCTCGTGGATCTTGTCAAACACCGGGGCGATCTCCGGCCAGTCAAAACCGGCCCGTGCTGCACGCTTTTGCAATTTCTCGGCACGAATCAGAGCGGGCAGCCCCAGGGTGACCCCATCCAGCAGGCTCGCCGAGCCGCCCTTTGACTTGCGCTCCTTTGCCTTCTGCGCCTCCCAGGCACGTGTCTGCGCCTCGGCATCCGCGACCTGTTCATCGGCAAAGACATGGGGGTGGCGGCGAATCATCTTCTCTACAATCGCCGTCACCACATCATCAAAATTAAAGGCCCCCTGCTCCTCAGCCATGCGTGCATGAAACACCACCTGAAACAGCAGGTCTCCCAGCTCGTCACACAACTCAGTCAACTCACCGCGTTCGATGGCATCGGCCACCTCATAGGCCTCTTCAATGGTATAGGGAACGACGGAGGAGAAGTCCTGCTCAATATCCCAGGGACAACCGCCATCCGGATCGCGTAGCGCCGCCATCACCTGCAGCAGTTTGCTGATATCCTCACCGGCCATATCACCGAGCCTCCGCGGCGCTACGCCGATAGCGCTGTAGCGGCACACCGCGCTTATGGGCACCGCTGGCAATGTAGTCGAGCACCTTACGCAGGCGGTAGAAACCGACCACCGAATCGACACGTATGATCTCCTTACCCTGCTCATCGAAGAAGATCACACTTGGCGTGTAGAACAGCCCCAGCTGTTGTGCCCAGGCGCGGCTGGTCGTGCGCTCGCCACCGGGTGTGATCACCGGGGTGTCTGCCCAGATATCAAGCTGCACGCTCTCGAAACCTGCCAGCAGCTCCTGGATCTGCGCATTTTCCAGGGGCGTGGTATGGAGAATGTCACAGGCGTGACAGTCCCTCTGCTCAAAGAAGACCGCCAGCGGCATCGAACCCGGCAGTCGGCTGCGATCCAGTGCATGGGGGGGGGCGGAAAAAAACTCTGCCTCATTCAGCCCACCCGACTCAAAGGCCATCGGTGGGTCTGCTCGCTCCAGGTAGTTGCGGAAACTCTCCTCGCGATAGTGGCCATCGGCCACATATTCCAGCACCGCACGAAACTTATAGGGTGGATAGTAGCCACGCAGGCGCATCGCCTCGCGCCCCTCAGCATCATAAAAGATCATGGTTGGCGTGAAGTCGACATTAAGCTCGTCAGAAAACTCACGCTCACTCATCTCCTCGCCGCTCATATCCGTTACCGGCTCATCACCGTGAATGTCCACGGCCACCACATCGAAATATCGGCGGGTATAGGCCTCAACATCAGGTAACCGCAGGTTCTTCTCAATCATGGCATAGCAGTAGGGGCAATCGTGCTGACCAAAATAGACGATGAGGCCCCGCTTTTTGTAGCGGATCGCCTCATCTAGATCCTCACGAAGATTCAAAAAGCTCAGCTTAAACCAGGCAGGATAACGTACCGACTCACGTAGCGCCTGATCATCCACCGCCGGGCCATCCACCGCCTCATCCACCAGCGCGGCCTGCGCAACGGAAAAAGCAGCAACCAGGGCCAGTACAGAAAAAACAAAAGTGCAGAAAAGTCTCATAACCCGATGTTAACCAATCGGCTGCGACTTGTGTATGTCATTGCCTGCCATTGGTCCTATAATCGAACGATAAGGAGGGTGCATGGCAAAGACAAAGATAGGACTCGCTCTGGGCAGTGGCTCAGCCCGTGGCTGGGCACACATCGGGGTGATCCGCGCCCTCGAAGAGGAGGGGATCAAGCCTGACATCGTCACCGGCTGCTCCATCGGCTCACTGGTAGGGGCCGCCTACGCCAGCGGACAGCTCGATACACTGCAGCAGTGGGTCAGTACACTGAGTTTTATCGATGTAGTACGCCTGCTCGATGTAAAGATGAGTGGCGGCCTGATCGAGGGCGCGAGCCTGATGGGCTCATTTAGTGACAAGATCGCCCAGCTCAACATCGAGGAGCTGCCCATACCCTACGCTGCCGTGGCCACCGATCTGAATAATGGGCGTGAGATATGGCTGCAGAACGGTCCACTCCCTGACGCAGTGCGAGCCTCCATCGCCCTGCCCGGCCTGTTCTCACCGGTAGAGATGAATAACCACTGGCTGGTAGATGGCGGCCTGACCAACCCGGTACCCGTCTCCCTGTGTCGCGCCATGGGGGCCGAGGTCATCATCGCCGTTAACCTCAACAGTGACATTATCGGGAAACATTTGCGCGAGAAAAAAGGAACGATACAACACGAAGAACGCGACCTCTTCGCACAGATGCTCGACAGGGTTAACGACAGCCTGAAAGACACCCGTATGTCACAATGGCTCAAGGGGCTGGAGCAGCAGCGTGAGAACCCCGGCCTGTTCGAGGTAATGGCCAGCGCCATCAACATCATGCAGGACCGCATCACCAAGAGCCGCATGGCCGGTGACCCACCCGACGTATTACTCTCGCCCAGACTGGGCGAGCTTGGGCTGCTGGAGTTTGACCGTGCTGAAGAGGCCATCGCCGAAGGCTATGACAGTGTCAGAAGAATGCTGCCGGCGCTCCGTCATGCACTGGAAGAGAGCTAAGCGCTGATACCGAATTAAGTATCTGCAAGCAGGTTTGAGAATACCTGTTCGAGCTGGTCAAAATGAGCCTCTGTCGCAAACACCTCATCGGCCTTCTGCTTTCCGGCCTGTGCCAGCTGCTGTCGGAACTCAGCATCGTCATATAGACGACGGATCACGGCAGCAAGGGCCTTGCCGTCATTGGGTGGAAACAACAGACCACTCTTACCATCATCAATGATCTCCAGCACCCCGCAGGCCGCAGTACCAATAACCGCCACACCGGCACGCATCGCCTCAATCAGCACCAGACCAAAGGTTTCACACTCTGTCGCCAACAGGGCAACATCGAAGGCTGCTGTCAGATGACTGGCCTGTTTAATCGAGCCGGGAATTTTGATCGATGCCGACAGTTGCGAGTCTGCCACACGATCTCTTAACCTCTGCAAATAGCCCTCATCCATCGCTGGCCCAACAATAATCGCGCGAACAGGGAGCGCCTGTTGATGCAGCAACTCCAGCGCCTCCAGCAGTAAATGTTGCCCCTTATACTCTTCAATCCGCCCGACCATAAAGATAACAAAGTCATCTTCAGTAAAACCGTACTCATGCCTGATCGCTATGCGTTGTTGCACCGTCAGAGCGGGAGGGGCGTCCACACCAAGATAGAGTGTTTCTATCGCCTCAGCAGGCATCGGTAAGAACTCCCTCATCAACCCGCACAACTCATCCGTAACGGCCAGCAAACGGTCCACGTGCCGGTATAGCCAACGATGATAGAAATCATGTTTTGGCCGGGTGATCATCATATGGCGGCTATAGAGCAATTTAACCGGACGGCGGGAAAAAAGTTTGGCCAATACCGCAAGGTTAAGGTCCTTGGCCCAGTGCATATGGATCACATCAACCTTCTCTTGATCTATGACACGGGCCAGCTGCAGAGCCGCCGATAGAGGCAGCCATTTATTTCTTTTCTGTAGCCCGTGATAGCGGATCCCGTCCTCATCCATTCGCGAGGCCAGCATCGTGCCGGGCCTCACCACCGAAACACAGTGATGATTACGCTGCTGCATTTGTTGTGCCGTGCGTAACACATAGAGTTCCAGACCACCGACGCCATCGGAGAGGCACAACTCCATAATATTCGGCTGGTCACTCATTAATGATTACCGGATTCTTGCCGACGGATAAAGATCACCTTGCTGTATTTCACAAACACATGCATGAAGGAGAGCAGCGACACCACCAGACCGGCGAAACCATCCATAAATCCCCGTCGCAGGAAATAGAGACGTATAAATGTCCAGGTCGCATGGGTAAAGGGAGAGAGAAGGGTGACCCGCTTATTTTTCTTGATGATCTCTCGGGCACCGATTTCAGTAAAACTATCGATCGTCTTGAGGTGGGCTGAAATGGAATCGAATGAGTAGTGTTCAATATCACCCGCCAGGTCGACCACATCACGCCCATCAAGCTCGATACGGTCATGGGGATTAACACCGCCCCATTTCGCACTGTTTTTATTAAACAGACGAATCTTTCTGTCCGGATACCAGCAGTAATTCAACCAGCGATAGACATAAAAAGTTTTACGGGCCATCCGGTAGGCATCATGCTCATCTACGCTATCCTTAATCGCCAAAATCGACTGTTGTAATTCGGGCGTCAAACGTTCATCACAATCCAGGCTGAGCACCCAGTCATACTGTGCTTTTGAAACCGCAAGATTCTTCTGCTCGACATGTCCGAGAAATTTCTGGTGAAATATTTTATCGGTATATTTACTTGCCAGCTCAACCGTCCTGTCGCTGCTCAGTGAGTCGACAACAATAATCTCATCCACTACCGGCAACAGACTTTCGATACAGCCCTCAATTTTTTTCTCTTCGTTAAACGAAATAATGCATGCGCTGATACGGGCCACTAGCTAGTTCCTTTTCTCTGGATCTGTTTTTCAAAGGTCGCATAAACCTGTTGCGGTAATATCTCACGTAGACAGCGGTAATGCCCGTAGGGGCACTGGCGTTTAAAACAGGGACTGCACTCGAGATTCTGATAGACCACGGCGGCCTGCTGGCTAAGCGGCGGGGTGTAGTCCGGTGTTGAAGAGCCGTAGATACCGACTACCGGAATATTAACCGCCGCGGCCACATGCATAAGGCCGGAGTCATTACTGACAGCAGCATCACAAAGGCTGAGCAAATCCACCGCATCAACCAGTTCGGTTCTACCGCACAGGTTCACCACTCCCTCAGCCTCACCCGCCAGCTTCAGGATCTGCTGCGCGTTGACGTGATCTTTTTGCGACCCCAGGATCCACACCTGATAACCCGCCTCGCGCAGGCGTTGCGCCAGCTCTGCCCAGTATTCGATCGGCCACTGTTTTGCCGGGCCATATTCCGCACCTGGCAGCAACGCCACAGCCCCCTCGCCATTCAGCGCAAGCTGCTGCAGTAACTGTGAAATATTTTCCCGATCCGTCATTAATTCAGGGCCCGGGATGGTTGCCGGAGGTAACGGCTCGGCGGGCTCCATTCCCAGCGCAAGATAACGCTCAACGGTTTTCGTCAGCACGCTTTTATCAAGTGGACGCATATCGTTAATCAGGCCGTAACGCATCTCACCTCGATAACCGCTACGCCGTCTGGCCCTGGCGAAGAAGGGGATCAGTGCGGCCTTAAAGGAGCGTGGCACCACAATCGCACGATCATAACATTCACTGCGCAATCGCTTAGCTAAACGATAGCGTGCAGCGATTCCAAACTCGCCATGCCCCAACGGCACCTCAATCCCCCTTCGCACCTCGGGCATACGGGCGAGCAGCGGCAACGACCAGGCAGGGGCGAGTACATCAATCACACAGTCAGGTTCGCGCTGCTTGAGCAGTTTATACAGTGCCTGAGCCATCACCATATCGCCCACCCAGGCAGGACCGACGATAAGAATGCGAGAAGCCGCTGCCATCTTTAACCCCTCAGCACCCGTTCGGTAATCGTGACATTTTCACGCAGGTGTTTCGGGTTAATGGTGCCGACCACCACGCTATGAACTGCGGGCTGGGCAAAGACAAACCGTAACGCCTCCTCTACCCCGCCACCACCGGCGGCACTGTCGGCATGACCGCTCTGCAGCCCCTTTTTAATCAACACGCCTTTATTAAGCTCGGCGGCACGCTGCAGTACCGGTAACTCATCGGTATAGCCCGGGTTGCAGGTGGCCATCACCACATCCATATGTTCGACACACCACAAACCACCCTCTACGGTCTTGGTCGACATGCCGATCGCGGCGATCTTTCCTTCATGCTGCAGTTCATGCAGGGTGTCGCACACCGCCTCGTTTTTAATGATCGCCATGTCATCGCCATGGGAGTGCACCAACACCATATCGATATGGTCGCGCCGCAGTCGCCTCAGTGAACGTTCCACACTCATGCGGGTATAGTCGGCAGAAAAATCAAAGCTCGACTCACCCTGTTCAAATATCTCACCCACCTTGCCAACAATCACCCAGTCGTGACGGTTAGGTAGCAGCTGCCCCAGGCGCTCTTCAGAGTTGCCATAGGCAGGGGCGGTATCAAGGGTGTTGATACCCAGATCCCAGGCCAGGTCAAACAGCTCACGCACGGTGTTGTCATCGGGGATGGTAAATTCGGTGGGATACTTCACCTGCTGGTCGCGACCAATCTTCACCGTACCCAGCCCCAACGGGCTGACCTTAATGCCGGTTGAACCCAGCTCTCGCCATAGTGTATTCAGTGCCACTTCTCTTCCTCCTGCCACGGCAGCGCTGCAACTTCAGGATGCGGCCAGTCAACAGCATCCCTGTTATCTCCCGGCGTTACATTAGCGAGCAATTTCTCTACCTCATCGGCAAGCCGTGGCGCCAGTGCCAACTTGGTCGGCCAGGTGGTAATCACACCATCAGACTCATCAACATAAACATCATCGGGACGCGAACCGTCGGCCTTCTTCACCTCGGCGCGATCAATATTCAGGGTGCCCCACTCACAGGCAGAAAAATCGATCCATGGAAACAGGGTGGTAAGCTCTTCACGGGCCGCGATGATCTGCTCATTGCGACTGCGCCCGACTCCCTCCTCTGCCGGTTGTCCGCCGATATACCAGACCGTCTGTCCCGCCGCATCAAGGTGGCTGGTAATGGTAATGCGCGGCAGGGCATTGGCACCAAGACAGTGGGCATAGACCCCTGCCGGCAGCACCTTGCCGCGCAGCATTACCATCTGCAGCGGACGACGCTGCATCTTTGGCCTCTCGCGTCCCAGTTGTTGCAGAAGTGCCTCGTTACCCGCACCCGCAGTAAGAACCAGGCGCTGCGCCTCAATAACATCCCCCCCGCTTAGCTCAATTCGAGTGGGATTCGCTGGATCCAGCTTCAAGCCATTGGTGCTAAAAATGAAGTCGCGGTGAGGGGCGGCCAGGGACTCAATCAGTGAAGCGGTATCGAGCACCGGCTCATCCAGACGATAGACCTGGCCTTTAAACAGCGGGGAACGAAACAGCTCTGGCCTCGCCTCACCCTCCAGCGCCTGGGTACGCGAGCGCATCAGTTTACTGGCAAAGAACCCTGCCATGCGTGAGGTGAGGCTGGTGGTCGACCACATATACTGATGGTCTGACATTAACTTAACGGAAGAGAGATCCAGCTCGCCATTGCCTTCCAGGCAGGCGCGCCAGCGGGCAGGCATTTCAACAATTGCCTCAGAGGAGCCGGTCAGCTTTCCGGTCAGGGCGTATTTGGTACCACCATGGATGATCCCCTGGGCATAGCGGGTCTGGCCTGCGCCAAGACGATCTGCCTCCAGCAGAATGGCCTGATAACCGGCCTTACGCAGCCGTCCCAGCAACCACAAGCCGGCGACGCCACCACCGACGATCGCAATATCTACCTGCATATTCACACGCACAGGGCCCCATGAACAAAAGAGGCCATTTTAGCCTGTTTACACCGACTTTACCCCACCTCTATTTCTGTATCAGTGGAAGATAACGGTAAACAGGCGTTGAATCACGGCGATAGGGATATCCAGGCTTTAAACTAAATATATTGCTGTACGACTTTCAGAAGCTCACGCAGTTGAATCGGCTTTTGCATAATCTCTTTGACATTCGTCTGCTCCAGCTCGCTCTGATCAATGCCGCTGCTATCACCGGTATTCAAAATAACCGGCAGTGACGGCTGGCGCTCAAACACCCTCCTTGCCAGTTCAACACCACTCATTCCCGGCATATTTTGATCTGAAATAAGCAGGTCAAATTTAGACTCCTGCCCGTTAAGCAGCTCCATAGCCTCACCACCGCTCATTACCGTCACCACCTGATAACCACTACTCGTCAGCAGCTCACGTAGTAAGTTTGCGATAGTCGCCTCATCATCAACGGCGAGAATAGTCCCCCGTTCACCACCTGCATTAACCGCCTGCGCCGGCATCAGCGGGCTTAACTCCTGCCCGAGCTCAGCTTCAACGCTAACAGGAAATAACATGCGGAAGGTGGTCCCCTCTCCCACACGACTATTCACCAGAAGATGGCCACCTGCCTCGTGGATAATTCCGGACACCGTATGCAGTCCCATCCCGGTGCCCTTTCCAATATCCTTAGTCGTGAAGAAGGGCTCGAAGATCCTCTCCAGATTTTCATCAGGGATGCCGCTACCTGTGTCAGAGACGGAGAGCTCAACATACTCTCCAGCAATAAGCGCATCACAGGCCTGACAGGTTTGTCCATCAGGGGAGGTACGCTGCAGCCCCAACGTGATCTCCCCCTTCTGACCAATCGCATCACGTGCATTAATGCAGAGGTTCATGATCACCTGATGCAGCTGAATCGGGTCTATCATGATCTGCGGCAGGTTCGGCTCACACTCCACGGAGATATCGATACTGCTGGGAATAATCGAGCGCAGCATCTTAATATCCTCACCCACCAGCGGCTTAAGTGCCAGCGGCACCAGTTCACCGGTCTGTCCCCGACTAAAGGTCAGCATCTGCGAAACCAGATCCCTGGCACGCTCTCCCGACTTGTTGATCTCATTCAGGTAACGCGCAAGCGGTTGCAGGTCCTCCCGACTGGCGTACATCTCCATTGCCATATAGGTATAACCCAGCATACTCGCCAGAATATTATTGAAGTCGTGGGCGATCCCGCCGGTCAGTTGCCCTATCGCTTCCATCTTCTGAGCCTGACGCAGTTGCACCTCTATCTCGTGCCGCTCTGCCTCAAGCTGTTTCTGTTCGGTCACATCACGACCAACCGAAATAATCTCCTTCAACTCACCGCTTTCATCCAGCACGCCTCGTGCCGACCATGCAAACCAGCGGTAGCCATCTGTCGTCATCGCCCGCTCTTCATGACTGGTGGTATAAGGGGGGTGACGGAGTTTCTGTAACGAGGTCTGCACCGCGGCCCGATCCTCTTCGTGAATCAGAGGAACAAAGGTCTGTCCCAATAACTCTGCACTGCTTCTGCCAAAGGTGTCGCAATAAGTCTGGCTGACAAACCGTAACCGTCCGGCCGCATCGAATTTAACGATAAGGTCATTCTGATTTTCTACCAGCAGACGATAGAGTGACTCGCTCTCCTCCAGTGAGTGCATGCTCTGGGCGAGACTCGTCGACATGCTGTTAAAGGCCATTGCCAGTTCACCGATCTCATCATCCCATTCAACAGCCGCCTGCTTGGACAAATCGCCGTTACTTATCGCCCTGGCCGTTGTTGAGAGTTTATGTACCGGCTCAATCACATGTCGTATCGCCAAATAGATCAGCACAGCAGCAACGGCAGCAGAACCCATAAGCACAACCAGCAGGAGCTGCAAGGCCGTGATGGCGGGGTCCAGCGCCACCCTGGCACTGCGCTCAGCAATGACGTGGAAAGGTTGCTCACCGAAGGAGAGTTCATAACTGCCGATTACCATCGGCTTACCGCTCAACCCGCTCTGTACCCTGTCACCGCCCTGCACAACAAAAGAGCTTCCCCTCAGGACGATAGAGGGATTCTTATGAGCAATAACTCTACCCGTACCATCCAGCATGTAGATGTCATCTCCCGCAGAGGTGTTATTCTGCTGAATCAGCTCCCATAATGACTTCAGCCGTCCAACCCCTATCAGCACCCCCTGAAACTTGTTGCTATAGAGCTCTATCAACGGATAGGCGACGGTAATAAGCGGCTCCCCCGTCTCCTGATCGAAGAACACCGAACCGGTATATAAACGCTGCCTCTCACGAGGTATCAGGAACGCCTCTTCCTCCCCCCGAAACCTTAAATCACGAGTAATATTAAGACGGATTGATAAGAGGCGAAGTGTTTCACGGCCCATACTGTCGACAACGGCCAGCTCAGTAAAAGTCTTCGAGCTCACTAATAGGGAGTTGAGCAGATTATCCCTGCGACCTGGCTCAACACTGGTAAAGTCAGGGTGCTCTGCAGCCTGCCGCAGCTCAGTCTGCAATCGCTGCAGTATCACTCCCGCTTCTATCCCGATACGATGCGCGAGCTCCTGCTGGCGATAACTGGCCGCCGCAATATTATCGTTGTAGGAGATCACACCATAAAGCAGCCCCATCAGCAGAATGGGGCCAAGTGCCAGACCAATAAAACCGATAGAGAAACGGAAACGCAGGCTTGAGATCACGATATTACTTCGCTAGGGCGCTGCTTTCACGAATAATGATATCGGCACGGCGTAACATCTCCTCATCGAATCGCAGGCCGATCGTCTCCGCGGCCAGCAGATTAATCGCCAGGTAGCTCTCGGCCAGCTCCACCGGGATATCGGCCGGGCTCACCCCTTTGATGATCTGATCTGCCATGTGCGCCGACTGTTTACCAAATTCGAAGTGTACGAAGCCGTAGGTGTAGAGTGCCCCCTGGCGTACCTGTGCCAGGCTGGGAGCTGAGAGTGGGACTTTACGTAGATAGGAGAGCGCGACAAACTCGCCAATCTTAGACTCAATGGAGCTGTCGCGTGGCAAAAAGATGGCGTCAATACCCTCCGGGGCCTGTGCAATGCCGGCCAGAATCTCTGTTGGTGAGGCCATCTGCGCCTTTACCAGTTCCACCTCCAGCGAGGGGGCTACCTGCTCAATCTGACGTAAGGTCTCCAGCGCACTCTTGTCGCGCGGATTGTAGGGGAAGTAGATACGTTTAACCTGCGGAGCAAAATCCTTCAGCCAGCGTAGACGCAGGGTATCTCCCACCGGGAGCTTTATACCCGTAATCATGCCACCCGGTTGCTTCAGGCTGGGCACTATGCCGGCGCCAACCGGGTCGTTCACCGGGGAGAAGACCACCGGGAGGGGCCGTTCAGCCGTTAATTCCTTGACCTTAAGGGTGGCCGGGGTACTGGAAACGTAGATGAGATCGACATTCATCTCCAGAATACGGCGAATCATCGGCTCCAGGCGGTCGATCGTGCCGGCCGGCCCTTCACTCAGGTAGACAATATTCTCTCCCTCAACATAACCGTAACCACGCATGCCGTCCTTAAAACCGGCCAGCGTATCCTGATCCACATCGGTCAGCGCAATCACGCCGACCCGAACCGGCTCTGCTGCACTCTGCTCGTCCGTATCAAACAGCTGCAACATCACCACGATAAATAAAGTGACGAAAATAAAGAGAGATATAAGTCGCGTCATCATTACAGCCCCCTATGCGCTGTTGTTGTACAGGGCTTTATCATTATGACCGCATCCCCTGTTTATTAGTCTAGTTGATACATAGCGGAGATACCTCCTACAGCAAGCGGTACCCGCACACCTTATATGGGGATAGGTATTTACAAAGGCAAGTAGAGTGAAAACGGCGGGGCTAAGGGCTTGCGACGCTCTACTCGCCCTTCTCGCTGCTGCGAATATCGGCAATGATCTTGGTGGTAGAGCAGCCATCAACAAAGCTCATTACCATCACCTGACCGCCGCTATCACGCACACAGTCACCACCGGGAATATTGTCCGGGTCATTATCGCCTCCCTTCACCAGAATATTGGGGGCGACATTGCAAATAAGACGGGTAGGGGTGTCCTCATCAAAACCTACCACCCAGTCCACACAGTTCAGGGCAGCGAGTACCCGCATCCGCTTGGCCTGGGTGTTTACCGGACGTTCCTCGCCCTTGAGCCGCTTCACCGAGGCATCATCATTGACGGCGACCACCAGGCGATCGCCGAGCTGTGCGGCCTCTTCTAAATAAGTCACATGACCGGCGTGGAGGATATCGAAGCAGCCGTTGGTCATCACCACCGTCTCGCCATGGGCCTTCGCCTCCTGCACCAGGGCGATCAGCTTATCCTCCTCGACCATGCCCTGCTCCATCTCCTCCTGCTCGCGCATCGCACGGCGCAACTCCGGCACCGAAACACTGGCAGTACCTAACTTGCCGACAACCACGCCGGCCGCCAGGTTGGCCAGCATCGTCGCCTCGCTCAGCGGGTTACCGGCGGCAAGAGAGGCTGCCAGTACCGAGACCACCGTATCACCGGCACCGGTCACATCGTAGACTTCACGCGCCCTGGTCGGGATATGCAACGGTGCTTCACCTTTTTGCAGCAGGGTCATCCCCTTCTCGCTACGGGTGATCAACAGCGCATCGAGCTCCAGCTCCGCACGCAGCACCTCGCCTTTACTCACCACCTCGGCATCATCAACGCAGTGGCCCACCACCGCCTCAAACTCATGCATGTTTGGCGTGATCAGCGTGGCACCGCGATAGGGGGTAAAATCACTCCCCTTGGGGTCAATCACCACCGGTTTACCCGCAGCACGCGCAATCTCGATCAGTCGCGCCGCCTCGCGCAACGTGCCCTTGCTATAGTCAGAGAGCACCACCACCCCTGCATCCCCCACGTTCTCCTCAAAACGCTTCAACAGGCCAGAGCTATCACAGCCTGGAAATCCATCCTCAAAATCGAGACGGATCAGCTGTTGGTGACGGCTGAGTACGCGTAGCTTGGTCACCGTGGGGAAGCCTTCCAGTCGCTCGAAATGACACTCTACCCCGGCACCCAGCAGCGTACGTGCCAGGGCATCAGCGGCCTCATCTCGACCGGTCAATCCAAGTACCGAACCACGGCCACCCAGGGCTGCCACATTCAACGCCACGTTACCGGCACCACCGGCACGCTCCTCGATATCATCCACCTTGACCACCGGCACCGGCGCCTCGGGAGAGATTCGCGAAGTCTCCCCCTGCCAGTAGCGGTCCAGCATCAGATCGCCCACCACCAGCACGGCGGCGCTTTCAAAATCGGGGAGTTGGCTAATTTTCATTAAACGAAATCTTTCTCAAGTGTCTGTGTAAATAGCGTCGGAAAACGATGGAAGGGGCACTAGGCCCCTTCTTTTAGAATGTAATCGGCACTGCAATAGGGGCAGCGTGCGTGTCCCTCCTTCGTTACATCAAGAAACACGCGTGGGTGGGAGTTCCACACCGCCATACCTGGCATCGGACAGTGCAGCGGCAAATCGGCTGCGGTCACTTCGTAACGATTCACCGCATTGGCCTGCTTCAACTGCTGATTTGAATTACC
>JBFFJV010000039.1:0-13366 GCA_041555695.1 Thiohalomonadaceae bacterium
CCTCAGTTAATACCGCTGATGGGATAGGGTAATTCCCGTGAACTTTGCTATGATATCGGGCCTTTATTGCCACGAACTATCAGTTCTGTGATAATACCCGAACTTTTTAGTCAGAAATTAGGGGCCACCATACTTTCGCGGTGACCCGTAGGAGAGGATATAAAGATGTCAGTTGAACAGTCACAAGTTGAAGCCGCACTGAAGGGCTACAAAGACCCTTACCTGGAAAAAGACCTGGTCTCTGCCCAGTGTGTGAAGGACATTACTGTCGACGGTGACAAGGTCAAGGTGAGCGTCTCCCTGGGCTTCCCCGCTGCGGGCTACCACGACGAGCTGAGCGCCAAGCTGAAAGAGGTGGTTGAGGGGGTTGATGGCGTGGCCAGTGCCGATATCGAGATCGCCACCAACATCGTCTCCCACGCTGCGCAGAAGGGCGTGAATCACATTAAGGGCGTAAAGAACATCATCGCCGTGGCTTCCGGTAAGGGTGGTGTGGGTAAATCCACCACCTCGGTCAACCTTGCACTGGCGCTGGCCGCTGAAGGTGCTACCGTTGGTATCCTCGATGCCGACATCTACGGCCCGTCACAGCCGCGCATGCTCGGCCTCTCCGACAAGAAGCCCGATTCTCCCGATGGTACCCGTCTGGAGCCCATTGTTAACTACGGCATCCAGTCGATGTCTATCGGTTACCTCATCGACGAGGATACCCCGATGATCTGGCGTGGCCCGATGGTCACCCAGGCGCTGGAGCAGCTGCTCAACGATACCAACTGGCGTGAGGTGGATTACCTTGTGATCGACCTGCCACCGGGCACCGGTGACACCCAGCTGACTCTGGCGCAGAAGGTACCGGTCTCCGGTTCCATTATCGTCACCACCCCGCAGGATATCGCCCTGCTCGACGCCCGTAAGGCCTACAAGATGTTTGAGAAGGTAGAGGTGCCGGTACTGGGCGTGGTGGAGAACATGTCCATCCACATCTGCTCCAAGTGTGGCCACGAAGAGCATATCTTCGGTGAGGGTGGCGGCAAGAAGATGGCCGAGGATTACGGTGTTAACTTCCTCGGCGCACTGCCGCTGGATATCAGCATTCGTGAAGAGGCCGATAATGGTAAGCCTACCGTGGCGGTCGATGCTGATAGCCGTATTTCGCAGATCTACCGCGATATCGCGCGCAAGACCACGGCCAAGCTGGCCAACCAGGCGAAAGACTACAGCGCCAAGTTCCCGAAAATCGTTATTGCTAACGACTAAAGGGAGCCTGTCGGGCATAGCTGCCCGGCCTGCAACTCTATATAATGGCGGCTCCCTTGTGGGGGCCGCCATTTTTTTGGCCAAAATAATGTGTCCCTTAATCTGGAGTAGGAGCGGCCTCCTGGCCGCGAGCAACTTCGGGCAGAGGCATTCGCGACCTGGAGGTCGCTCCTACGGGAGTGGGGTTCTGGGTTGAAGTTTTCGACAAAACTGAATTAGTGGAAATGGGTAGCAGATGAGCATTAAAGCCGACAAGTGGATCCGTCGTATGGCGGAGAACGAAGGAATGATCGAGCCGTTTGAGCCGGGTCAGGTACGCGACGTGGACGGTAACCGTATCGTCTCCTACGGTACCTCCAGCTATGGTTATGATGTGCGTTGTGCCGACGAGTTCAAGATCTTCACCAATATCAACTCGGCGGTGGTTGACCCCAAGCAGTTCGATGAGAACAGCTTTGTCGATGTGAAGTCTGATGTCTGCATTATCCCCCCCAACTCCTTTGCCCTGGCGCGCACAGTGGAATTTTTCCGCATCCCGCGCTCAGTGCTCACCGTCTGTCTCGGCAAATCGACCTATGCCCGTTGTGGCATTATCGTCAATGTCACACCGCTGGAGCCGGAGTGGGAGGGGCATGTGACTTTAGAATTTTCAAACACCACCCCGCTGCCTGCCAAGATCTACGCCAACGAGGGTGTGGCACAGATGCTGTTTTTCGAGTCCGATGAGATCTGTGAGACCTCATACGGCGATCGCGGTGGCAAGTACCAGGGACAGACCGGCGTGACCCTTCCCAAGACCTGATCTGTCTTTGTGGCGATACAGTGATGCACATTGCGCGATCTGCTTCGTACGCACGCATGTCACCAATCACTTCAGTCCAACAGCGGATTCAGCGGAATCTACTCACAGGTAAGCACAGGTCATGAGTGAACACAGTCTACGTCGTCTCTTCATTCATCTGCTGTGGATTACCCTGCTCCTCAAGTTTGCCTGGGCAGCCTATCTGCCGCTGACAGGCGACGAGGTCTATTTCCATCTCTGGGCCAGGAATCCCGGCATGGGCTATTACGACCATCCACCGATGGTTGGCTGGTGGCTCAGCCTGTTGCTCTGGTTTGGTGATGCCAACTGGTGGTTGCGCACGCCGGCTGTGCTGCTGAATAGCGCTATTGCTGTTGCCATCTATCTGATCCTGCGCAAAGCAACGGACGAGTCCAGGGCCCTGCTCGGTGGCTCTCTCTATCTGCTTTCACCATTGAGCCTGATCAATGTCCTGATCACCACTGATACACCACTGATCCTTTTCTCCTTCGTTTCTGCCTGGCTCTTTACCCGTGCATTGAAAGGTGCCGAGTGGCGCTGGTATGTGCTCTCCGGCTTAATGCTCGGTGCAGCCTTTATGGCGAAATATTTTGCGGTGCTGCTGGGCTTCTCCTTTGGCCTCTACATTCTGTTTTATCGCCGTAACCGCCACGATATGCTGGGTCTGTTGTGGCTGTTCCTGGCGGTGCTCCCCTTTGCCGGGCTGAATATCTGGTGGAACTACTGTCACTGCTGGAACAATATCCTTTTTAACGTATTCAACCGTCATAGCAGTGGTGGTATCCACACGCTCGACTACCTGTTAATGCTGGCTTACATGGTCACCCCGCCACTGCTTTGGTATGGCTGGCGTGAGCGTCAACAGTTGTGGGGGGATTTGCGAGGGGGGAAGCTCTTCGTCTTTTTATCGCTGGCGCCGCTGCTACTGTTCCTGTTGCTCTCCTTTAAGGCGCGTATTGGCCTGCATTGGGTACTCGCCTTCTACCCCTTCATTTTTCTTACGCTAATTCCTCTTTTCTCGCTTCAGGCACTACGACGTTCACTGAAATTCATGCTCGGTTTTTCTGTCGTACACATTATCGCTTTGAGTGTGGTATTTGCACTGCCCCATGATTACTGGAAGGATAAACCCTCTGCCTATGATGGTCTGTTGATGGGGTACTACCCGGATGAATTTATCAAACAGTTCAGGGAGCAGGGCAAAGACTATCACTGGGCCACCGGAAGTTATGTCGATTCGGCGCTTCTGGGGTATGTGAGTGGCAGGCACTTTAGTGTTTTTGGTGAGAGTTCAAAGTACGGACGACAGGATGACCTGCTGACCGACTGGCGAACCCTGGACGGAAAGAATATTGCACTGCTGATGTATAGAGAACAGGACTCAAAGCTGCACCGGAACTTCTTCGATAAGCATGAGGTTATTACCTTCAGGGTACGACAGCGGAAATACTACCTGTTACGTGGTGAGGGTTTTCGTTATGAGCAGTATCGAAGAAAGGTGTTGACGCTGGTGCGTGACAAATATTATCGATATCCTGCTTTTTTACCGGCAGGTCAGTGTTATTTTTATCAACGCTATTTTCCCGACGAGGGTGTCGTAAGGCTGCAATAATGAGCGGTATATTGAATAAAGAATTAACCGGGTGGGGACGTTATCCTCGTGCGTATTGCGAGACGCTAAGGCCGGAGCGGTATGCTGATTTGAGTACCGTGACGGGTCCTGCCATTGCACGTGGCCAGGGGCGTGCCTATGGCGATGCGGCACTTAATGCTTCACAGCATGTGGTGCTGACCGAGCGCCTTAATCGTTTGCTTGATTTTGACGATAAGACTGGTGTGCTGCGTGCCGAGGCCGGGCTGACAATGCAGGAGCTGCTGGACTTTGCACTACCGCACGGCTGGTTTCCTCAGGTTACACCAGGCACAAAATTTGTGTCACTCGGGGGTTGTGTCGCCGCCGATGTGCATGGCAAGAATCATCACCATGACGGCGCCTTCTCCAGTTGTGTGCGCAGTCTTGAGCTAATCACTGCTGATGGGACGCGAATGCAGTGTAGTCGTGATGAAAACAGTGAGGCCTTCTGGGCCACGGTAGGAGGCATGGGACTGACTGGTATTATCGGTGAGGTGGAGTTACAGCTGCGTCCCGTTGACTCGGCCTATATTCGTGCCACACACCATGCAGCGAGTAATCTTAAGCAGGCCTTTGAGCTGTTCGAACAGCACGATAGCGCCACTTACAGTGTGGCCTGGATTGATCTGCAGGCAAAGGGTGCCGTGCAGGGACGCAGTGTGGTGATGCTGGGGGAACATGCGGGCCTTGATGAGCTGGATGAGGTTGCACGTAAGACGCCGTTGAAGACAAAAGCACGCGGCAGCCGCCGCATTCCTTTCGACATGCCAGGCTGGCTGCTTAACCCGGCTACTATCGGTGGTTTTAACGGCCTCTATTATCGAATGGAGGGGGGGAAGAGTAGCCCCTTTATCATTGATTACGACAAGTTTTTTTACCCGCTGGATGCACTGGAAGAGTGGAACCGTCTCTACGGTAAACGTGGCTTCCTGCAGTATCAGTGTGTGGTGCCACGCAAGGGGGCATTTGAGGCCCTGTCACAACTTCTCGATACACTCGCATCAAGTAAGCATCCCGCCTTTCTCGGTGTGTTGAAAAAGATGGGGGCAGCGAGTAGCGGACTGATGTCATTTCCAATGGAAGGCTATACCCTGGCGCTGGACCTGCCATTCAGTGGTGACGGTCTGCTGGAGTTATTGCAACGCTTTGATGAAATTGTCACGGCTACGGGGGGACGTGTATATCTGGCCAAGGATGCTCGCCTTCATCACGATACCCTGCACGCGATGTATCCCTCCACGGATGCATTTATGAAAGTAAAAAACGAACTGGACCCAGGTGGACGTTTTAGTTCTAACCTGTCACGACGGTTGGGGCTGGAGTAAGGCTATGAGCGGTGCTTATCTGATTCTGGGTGCGACTTCTGCGATAGCGCGGGCGACAGCGCACGAGCTGGCGGCGCGTGGTCATTCTATTACTTTAGCCGGTCGAGATCTTGCTGAACTGCAGCGTGATGCAGCGGATATGCGTTTGCGTCATGGTGTTAAGGTTTTTGTCAGTGCTTTTGATGCCGAGGCCTTCGACAAGCACGATAGCTTCCTCACTCAGGTCATTGAGCAGGGAGAGGGGCTCGAAGGTGTAGTGCTCGCCTTTGGCTATCTGGGCGAGCAGTCACGAGCGGCACAGGAGTTTGCTGAGTCGCTGGCAATTATGCAGCGTAATTATGTTGGTGCTGTCTCTATTCTAAATCGCTGTGCCGAGTATCTTGCCGGTAAAGGGCGTGGCAATATTATTGCCATCAGTTCGGTCGCCGGAGACCGTGGACGTCAGAGTAACTATATCTACGGTTCGGCCAAGGGGGGATTGAGTGTCTACCTGCAGGGCTTGCGCAATGCGATGTTCCATCGTGGTGTGCAGGTGCTAACGGTAAAGCCCGGGTTTGTCGATACGGCGATGACCTACGGTATGCCGGGTCTGTTTTTGGTGGCCTCCCCACAGTCTGTCGCACAGCACATTTTGAGTGCACAAGATAAAAAACGAAATGAGATCTATACGCCAAGGTTCTGGCGCTGGATTATGTTGATTATCCGTCATGTGCCGGAGCCGATCTTCAAACGGCTGAAAATGTAATGATGCAATCTAATGTGGTTGCGCTGTTTGATTTCGATGGCACGGTGACCCAGCGTGATTCGCTATTGCCGTTTTTATGGCAGCTGTTCGGACCGTTGAAGCTGGCCGGCTATGCCATTCTTATGTCGCCGCTGCTGCTGGGTTATTTGCTGCGCATTATTCCCAACGGGATTGCCAAGGAGCGTTTGCTTGGCCGCATGCTCGGTGGGATGGCTATGTCCCGGCTTCATGCTGAAGCGCAGCGTTTTGCTTCAGAGACCCTGCCACGTATTGTCCGTGCCGAGAGCGCCGAACGTATCGCCTGGCATCAGGAGCAGGGGCACCGGGTTATTATCGTCTCCGCCTCGCTGGAACTTTATCTCAAACCCTGGGCCGAGGCCCTTGGTGTGGTTGATGTGCTGGCTACCCGTTTAAGGGAGGAGCAGGGTAGAGCGGTTGCCGGTTTTGACGGGGTGAACTGTTTCGGTGAGGCAAAGGCACAACGGGTTAAAGAGTACCTGGGAGATATGGCGGAGATCGAGGTGTATGCCTATGGTGATAGCCGTGGCGATACACAGATGCTGGCGATGGCGGACCACGCCTACTATCGTGGGGAGTTGATGAAATAGTGAATAGCCCGAGTGAAATCCTGAGACTGATGCGTCCGCATCAGTGGCTGAAAAACGGCTTTGTACTGATCGGTATTTTCTTTGCGCATGCCTGGCATGATGATGCGGTAGTGAGTGCGGTGTTACTGAGTGTGGTCGCCTTTTGCCTGATGTCGAGTGCTGTCTATGTGGTTAACGACCTCACTGACATTAAGGCCGATCAGCAGCACCCGACTAAAAGGTTCCGGCCATTGGCGGCAGGCAAGGTATCTGTTCCTTTTGCCATGGTACTGGCGGTGGTGCTCTTCGTCGTGGCGCTGCTTGCGGCCTGGTTGGCTTCGCCATCGGTGATGATCATTATCCTCTGCTATCTCATTTTGAATCTGGCCTATTCATGGCGACTGAAGCGCGTGGTGATTCTTGATGTCTTTATTATCGCCGCCGGATTTATGTTACGTATTCTGGCGGGAACTAGCGGTATCGGTATTGCGCCTTCATCATGGTTGTTGCTTACCGGTCTGATGGTGACCTTGTTCCTCGGTTTCTCCAAGCGCCGTTCAGAGCTGGCGGTGATGCAACACGGCGGTGCGTCTACCCGCTCGGTATTGAAGAATTACTCGCTGCCAATGCTGGACCTGATGATCGGTGTCTGTTCTGCCGGGGTGGTAATGGCCTACAGCCTCTATACTATGAGCGCCGAGACGATTGCCATACATCAGACCGATAAACTGGTCTACACCGTACCGTTCGTGCTCTATGGCCTGTTCCGCTACCTCTACCGTAACTTTGCCGACGATCTGGGAGAAGACCCTGCGCGAGATCTGTTGCGCGACCCTCACCTGTTGTTGACCGTGATCGGCTGGGCACTGGTGACCCTCTGGCTGTTCCAGTGAGCGAAGTCCCCGCTATCTCGCCACGCGCTATGCGCGGGCTAAGCCTGTCAGTGGTGTTCGCTGTTGTCTGTTATTTTGTTTTTTCTCTGTGGGGCGGCTGGGAGGAGATACGAGACTCTCTGGCAAAGGTGACACTGCTGGATCTCTCCTTACTGCTGCTGTTATCGCTGGTGAACTATTTGCTGCGTTTCGTACGCTGGCGCAAATTCTTGCGCCTGCAGGGGCATCAGGTGCCTGAACTGGCCAATCTGCGTATCTATGTTTCGGGTTTTGCACTCACCACCACGCCCGGTAAGGCCGGCGAGGCCCTGCGTAGCCTGTTACTCAAACCCTACGGAGTCTCCTACCCCCACAGTTTGGCAGTATTGCTGGCAGAACGTCTCGGTGATCTGATGTCGGTGCTGCTGCTTGCCTGTGTCGGTCTCTACGCCTATGAGCCTGCACGACCAGTGGTAGCCGTGATGGCGTTGCTCTTCATCTTTGGTTTGTGGTTGCTGCAGCAACACGTTTTGCTGGGGCGGATCGAACAGTGGCTGACCCGGCGTTTTCATCAGCGTGTGGCGCATCTTATTTCGGGTTTTATTGATACCTTGCGCCATTCAAGGGGGCTGCTGTCGCTGCCGCTACTGGGCTACAGTCTGTGGCTGGGGATCATCGCCTGGGGTGCCGAAGGGCTCGCCTTTTACTATCTGCTACAGGTAATGGGTTTCGAGATAACTCTGGTTACGGCGATGTTTATTTACGCCTTCTCAATGCTAATCGGTGCGATTAGTTTCCTGCCAGGCGGACTTGGCGGAGCCGAGGTAACGATGACGGCACTGTTGATGCTCAACGGAGTGGATAACGGGGCTGCAGTGGCTGCTACTTTGCTTATTCGACTGACCACCCTGTGGTTTGCCGTGGTACTCGGGCTGCTGGCAATGCTACCTGGACGACGTGCCTTGTCTGGTGGTGATAGTTGAGCTTTTCTTTAAATAGCAGATTTACACAACATCTGTCTTCGCACTCTTATTAATATAGAGTGCCAACAAGTTTGTGATCAAAACGTGTTAACGGGCTATTTATATCCTCTGCTGACATCGGGGATTTTACAGTGATACTCTACTGTTCACATCAAATAGCAGGGCACAGTCTATAGTCTGCTCGAAATTCCTTTCGCTTATGATGATGTTGATATTTTTCGAGCAGGGAACTGAGACGAAAAAAAACCCGGCGCTATGGCCGGGTTTTTTTATGAGGCTGGACTGAGCTTACTTACGTGAGCTCGGTGCATTGACCTCAATACCGTTACTCATGTAGTTCAGGAAGTACTCCAGAGAGGCGTACTCTTCACTTTGAGCCTTAAACGGCTTGGCGCGTACCTGCTTGTTACAACCACCGAAACGGCGATGCATGGTACCTAGGCCATTCCACTTCAGGCGGTGAACCGGGAAGTGGCTGGGGTGACCCAGAGCAGGGCTCAGGATATCGCCACGGATGCGGCTACCGGCGCTGTCCTTGTGGCAGTTAGCACAGCTCAGGTTGAGCTGACCACGCTTGGCATAGAAGTGATTCTTGCCGCGCAGATAGGCTGCCTGGGCACGCGGATCGCTGGGAACCGAGATGCTGATCTTCTTGCCGTTAGAGGTAGAACCCATATAGGCGGAGATGGAGGCAATATCACCCTTCCCCCACTTCAGTGGTTTCTCACCGTTTTTCTCACGGCACTCGTTGATCTCACCCTCAAGGGTTTTGACCTTACCGCTGTTCGCGTCGAAGTAGGGGTAGTTCTGACGAATACCCTTACCACCGTTCTTGAAACAGCTGGAGTAGGTTTTACCGTTGGCGAAGGGGGTATTGAAGAGCTCTTCACCCTTTTCCAGTGCGTCTTCGTAGGGAGGGAATTCCTCAATGGCTTCCCACGACATACGGGCATCGGCGTTGATGGCATAGACACCATTCTGATACTCGTTGAGCGGGACACCGGGGAAGCGCTTCATGAAGTACTCACGGAAAGAGTTCAGATCTTCACTGGGGCTTGCTTGTACGGCAGCTGGCAGGCCTGCAAACAGGGCTACCAGTGATGCTGTCAGGGCAATTTTACGCATTATATATCTCCTTAGATTCCGGAAAGCGTAGAGTGTTAATAAGGTACAGTGAGTACGGTTTATTTAACCTTACCTTCCGCAGAATCCTTAGCACCGGTGTTGTCCACCCAGCTCAAGGAGATGGTGTCGCCCTTGCTTGCGCCATCAATGATGAAAGAGACGTAAGGGTTGGTCGATACCGCGGTACCCCACAGGGCGTTCATCACGTCTTTACCGTTGTGCTGGCAGTTGACTTCCTGAATGAACAGGGCGGGGATAACCTTACCGGTCTTTTTGTCTTTACGCAGACCGGTTTCCATGGGGTGCTTGATCAGTGCTTTGACTTCACAGGCGCCCTTTTTAACTTTGGCACGAATTTTAATGCTTGACTTAGCCATTGCTGAATTCTCCTAAACGCTTAAATCTTATGTCAGTTACAAGGTTGTCTAATGGAGGATTAACCGCCACAGCCACCGATGGTGACCTTAACTTCCTTGCGGGCGCTGTAGACTTTGCCACCGGCCTTAACAACGGCGATGACATTGGAGGTCTGACCCATTTTGATACGGGTGGAGATGAAGCCCTGAGTACCGGCAGCAAGGTTAAAGCTGGCGATCAGTGGGGTCTGATTCTTCTCCGCGATAATGGAGATGGACTCGACGTTGTCCATGCTGGCTGTGATCTTGACCGGTACCACTGCGCCGTTCTCGGCGATATCAGGGGCATCGAGCTTGATGGCATCGCTGGCAGGAGCCAGGTCAGTGTTGAGCAGGCCGTTCATGGCATCGCTAACGCTCTTCGCTTCGAAGGCGTCCTTGGGCCAGGCTGCAAGGACCTGGCGAGGGCTAAGTACGCCGGCACCAACTGCGACAGCTACCATGCCGCTTGCCAGGCTACCTTTAAGAAAAACTCTACGCTTCATGTTCACGTTGAAACTCCTCAGATTCAATTCGAAAATTTGATGCTTGACTGATTACAGGCTGTGAATGAACTCAACTACTTTGTCGATCTCAGCTTCGGTCAGGATTTCGTGACGACCGAAGGGAGGCATCATAGTGTTGGCATTCTTCACGGTGGCATCCCAGATTTGAGCACGCAGTGCGGACTTGTCAGGGAAACGAACCTTCATGGCAACCAGGGCAGGCCCGATGTTGCCGGCAAGATCCCCACCTTCGATGTGGTGACAGGCCAGGCAGTTGCCTTTTTTCCGGTCAAAGGCGATCTTTTTGCCTTGCTCGATAACCTGCGCATCAGCTGCGACAGCCAGTTGGGGGGCGATGCTCAGCGCACCTAACATGGTGGCCATGACACTCGCTGTAGAGATGAAACGTGCGGTCTTCCGCATTGTATCCTCCTAAGTCATATTATTGCTTGGTGCGATAGCAGATACGCAAAATCCTTTTGTACGCTCACTGCTATACGCTATCGTCCATGCCATATCCACATTTCATCAACCGGTCAATAATCGACCCGCTGGAAAGGATGTCCCTAGCATACTCACTGAGAGTTGGAACGCAAGAAAAAGTGCCAAAAAGTCGTTATATATTAGTATATTAGGAGTTGTTTATGAGGGTAGCTATGGGGGTGGGTGAGGGTAATCCCTAACACCTCTCTTGGAGTACCCTGAGCACGGCCCTGTGAGGTGGCGGGGGTTAATTTTGAGGCAGGTCATGAGCCCGCTCTAAAGACTCTTTGATTTCAGCATTTAGGGCTTCAATACGGGATGCGTGATAGAAATCGAGGTTACTGATGCGTTTGGCCAATTTCAACTGCTCCAGTGCACTGTGAGGTTCTTCAAGCAGTCGGTAGTACTCTGCCTGGGCCAGGTGGCCTGCGGCCTGGTTACCCACTTCGGCTTCTAATTTTGCCAGCAGTCGATAGGCTGAGGCTGAAGCGGGGTTGTGGCGTAGCACTTGCTGTAATGGCACTCGTGCCTGTGTGTACTCTTTGAGCGCGATCAAATTATTCGCCATGGAGAGACTTAGCAGTTCATTGTTCGGGTAGCGTTTGAGGCCATCACGGTAGAGGGATACGGCCTGGTGGTATTTTCCCTGGGTGTGGTGAAGTTGCCCCAGGGTTTCACGGTAGGCGATGCTCTCCGGGCTTCTGGCTACCAGTTGCTGCAGTAGTTTTTCGGCCTCTTCGGGCTGTTGCAGGGCGATATGGGTGATAGCACGAAGGTAGTTGTCAGTCTCAGTGTTTGAATTTTGCTGCTCACTCTCTTTACTGCGTAGCTGCTTCATCAGTTTGACAGCACTGTTACTGTGGTGCAGCTGCACCCTGGCGCGGGCGACCAGGTAGGGAGTGGTGTCGATGCGCATCTTGCGCGGGTATTGCTCTGCGGCGGATTGTGCCTCGGCCAAACGTGCGGTGGTTACCGGGTGGGTGCTGAGAAATTCAGGTATCCCCTCACCGTAGTAACGTGACTCATCCTGCAGGCGGGAGAAGAATGCGGCCATGCCATGCGGGTCATACTCAGAGCTTGCCAGTAACTGCATCCCCACCCTGTCGGCTTCGTGCTCGTGGGAACGGGTAAAATTCAGCTGCATCTGCTGACTACCGCCAAGGCTGGCGGCCATGGCAGCATTGGCTACATTCGGATCACCACCACTGAGCAGGATTGCGGCAATGAGTGCTACCGAGAGGGGTAGCTGCATGCGGTTGGCCTGTTCAACCCCGCGGGCCAGATGGTGCTGCGTGACGTGGGCGATCTCGTGTGCCATCACACTGGCGAGTTCGCTTTCACTGTGGCTGGCAAGGAGCAGTCCGCTATGAATTCCAATGTAACCACCGGGAAGGGCAAAGGCATTGATACCGGGCGCATCGACAACGAAGAAGGTGAAATCTTGCTCACCTTGCGTATGTACCGCCAGTGAACGCCCCACCTGTTCTATATAAGAGGTGATTAGCGGATCGTTGATGATATAACCGGCCTGGCGCATACGGCGCACTACCTCGCTGCCAATCTCATGTTCCTGCTCTGGCGTCAGGCTGATGGCAGAACTATCGCCTAATTCGGGTAGCCCCAGTTCATCAGCGGTTGTGAGCAGGGGACTGAATAGCAACAGAAAAAAAAGAAACTTCAGTGTGTTGGGAGTCAAGGCTACATCCAGTGTGATTGCATAGTTTATGTTTAGTGGCCAATGGCTGTGATTTAGTTCAATCGCCAGCAGTCATCATATAGCAAGAAAACACGCTTTGTTACAGTCGACTTTTGGGGTATCCATGGGGTGGCTAATCTGGTGGGCGAAGTGACTTTGGGACTTGCTTTCAAATGTCAGTTGGCATATAAGTACGCTATTGAATACTAACATTTACATATCGCTTTGCCGCGATGGCGGTTGAAGCGTTTTTTTTCACCCAAAATCCATTTAGGAGCTAGAACAATGGCAAACTTCGATCAAGAACTTGACGCATCCGGCCTGAACTGCCCCCTGCCTATCCTGCGTGCCAAGAAAACCCTCGGTACCCTGGAGACCGGTCAGGTACTGCGCATTGTTGCAACTGACCCCGGTTCAGTAAAAGACTTTGAGGCTTTTGCCAAGCAAACCGGCAACGAGCTGATGGAATCAGGTGAAGAGGGCGGCAAGTTCGTCTTCCTGATCAAAAAAGCCTAAAAAAACCAATACCACAGTGTTAATGGGGGTAAGTTAGATGTCAGATCAAAAGAAAATGGCCATCATCGCCACCAAGGGTACGTTGGACTGGGCTTATCCGCCCTTCATCCTGGCGTCTACCGCGGCGGCCCTGGGCTACGAAGTACAAATCTTCTGGACCTTCTATGGTCTCCAGTGCATGAAGAAGGACCTCAATCTGCAGGTCACTTCACTGGGTAATCCTGGTATGCCGATGCCAATGCCGATGCCGGTACTGTTGCAGGCTCTGCCTGGTATGCAGGGCATGATGACTGCGATGATGAAGCAGAAGATGAAATCCAAGGGTGTAGCAAGCGTTGAAGAGCTGCGTGAGCTGAGCCTTGAGGCAGAGGTGAAAATGGTTGCCTGTCAGATGACGGTTGACCTGTTTGACATGAACCC
>JBFFJV010000040.1:0-13231 GCA_041555695.1 Thiohalomonadaceae bacterium
CATACGCCCGACCAGCTCATCAATAATGGCGTTGTCCTTGCCCTGCAGAAACATCACCGCATGGCGTACATCCTCGGCATATTGCTCTTCAGTCACCAGACCGACACAGGGGGCGCTGCAGCGTTTGATCTGGTACTGCAGACAGGGACGTGAACGGTTGCGATAGAAGTGCTCCTCACACTGGCGAACAGGAAACAGCTTCTGTAACAAATTAAGGCTTTCGCGCACCGCCGAGGTACTGGGATAGGGTCCAAAGTAGCGCCCTTTTTTGCCACGCTTGCCGCGATGAAAACCGAGCCTTGGGAACGCATCATCGGAGAGGAAGAGGTAGGGATAGCTCTTATCGTCACGCAGCAGAATATTGTAGCGCGGGCGCAGTGACTTGATGAGGTTGTTTTCCAGCAGTAACGCCTCATTTTCAGTATGCGTTACCGTCACCTCAATCGCGTTAATATTTGATACCAGCGCCTGGGTCTTGGGGGTTAGCCCCTGGCGTTGAAAATAACTGCTCACACGGCGCTTGAGGTTCTTCGCCTTGCCAACGTAGATCACCGTGCCCTCGGCATCAAGCATGCGGTAAACGCCGGGGCGACTGGTAAGCGTCTTCAGGAAGGCCTTGCTGTCGAACTGCTTTTCGTTACTGCTCATGATAGGAAAATATGGAACCAATCAGGGCAGTATCTGCACGGCCCGCAACAATAGGTGCGACTAGATGCCGTCAAGGATACCGTGGTGCATTGCCAGGCGAGTGAGCTCAGCATCGTTGCCAACACGTAGCTTCTCGAACAGACGGGTACGGTAGGTACTGACGGTCTTGGGGCTGAGACAGAGCTTGTCGGAGATCTCATGCACCTTATTGCCCTGCACCAGCATGATCATTACCTGCATCTCGCGTTGCGACAGTGACTCAAACGGTGACTTTTCATTACCGGGCAACAGGGAGAGGGCCAGGTTTTGTGCAATATCCGAACTGATATAGCGCTTGCCACTATGTACGGCCTTGATCCCGGTAACAATTTCCTCGGCCGAACACCCCTTGTGCAGGTAACCTGATGCCCCGGCCTTGAGCAGACTGGAGGGAAAGGGATCATCGGTATGTACGGTAACAATAATGATCGGCAGATCGGGGTAGAGCTGCATTAATTTGCGGGTTGCCTCCAGACCACCGATACCGGGCATGGTGACATCCATCAGCACCACATCAGGACGCCTCTTACGCGCCTCGATGATCGCATCCTCTCCACTCTGCGCCTCGGCATAGACCTTAATGCCGCTAACATCATCCAGCAGGCGACGTATACCGGTACGCACCAGTTCATGATCATCTACCAGCAAGACGTTAATCATTAATTTCTACCGATTCTTCTCTGTACAGTATATATACATATGGGGACGATCCTTCATATCTCCATCCTTCGCCCGGATTAACCACGCGACTCCTCTCCGCTGGCTGCCTGTGCCGGTGCCGCCTCTGTCGTCGTCGACTCCGTATGTAAAGGTGCAACCACCGCTTGCGGCGGCTGTACTGCCCCCCCGGAGGGATCGGCAAAGCTGTCATTGAGACGTTGCACAAAGCGATCGGTATCGCCTACCACGCGTGCAAGCTGACGTTTGCTCCGGCGACCCCACCCTGCCGGACTCACATTAAAGAGGCTGCGCCAGACCAGTGTACTGCGGGCAAAACCGCCCAGCAGCTGCTGCTCCTCTTCACGCCCCTGTGCCTGCCTGGAGAGCCACTTCATAACACCCAGCGAGGCAAGCTTGCGTAATCGACAGTGCAAATAAAAACCTGCACCCAATAATAGCGTAGCACCCGCCAGGAACCAGTTAATATGCGCACTTACATCCTGTGCCCACGGCGCAACAAAACTGAGCCCTTCCCAGTAACCCGCCTTGATGCTCAATACCAGGGCCAACATCGCAATACTGCCAAAGACCACGCCATCCAGGATCAGGGTGCGGCGGCGCCAGCGTGTCAGCGCCTCGGTCAGGGTCGGTACGATACGGTTCTCAATGTTGCGCGCAGTCTTCTCCAGCGCACCGACAATGCGGTATGAGCGTTCTATCTCGACCTGCTGAATGCGCTGATAGATATCTCCCATATCTGCATCACGCTTGCTCTCAAAACGCTGACGCAGATTATCATCTTCGATCGGCACTGCCGCATCAGGATTATAGATGGTGTAGAAGCGGCCTGCTGTCAGTCCCTTCTGCGCCAGTGCACGTTGCCAGGCACCGAACACCTCCTCCGGATTGTCCTCACGGGCAGTGGTGTCGATCTGATTAAGCACATAAAGAAACTTACTGGCATCGGCACGATGAATGCTGCGTGCCACCAGGTGCTCCAGGGTATCCTGCATCGCCCCGGGCTCCGGGTGGCGTGCATCGAAAAAGACGATTACCAGGTCAGAGAGGTTGATGATGTGCTCGGTAATACGCAGCGTGGAGGTACGCTGCTCATCGGCATCGAAACCGGGGGAGTCGATAAGGATCTTGCCCTTTAACGGCTCGCTGTGGCAGGTCTTCAGCTGCAGGTAGCTATCGATACGGTTACCCTCACCACCGGCCACCTTTTCGATATCTTCGCTGATCTGGTAGAAGGGAAAACGCGGATCGGCATCCAGCGCCAGGCCGGGCAGCGTGTGAATATTCTCCTCACGGCTGTGACAGACCACGGTAAATTTGTCATCTACCGCCTGGTTGCCGGAGCTCTGCAACGGCAGGCCCAGATAGTGGTTAATGAAGGTCGACTTACCGGAGGAGAAGGTGCCCAGTATGGAAATCAGTGGCCACCAGGGGATTTGCATGGCGTAGGAGTCACTGCGTGGCAGCAAGCCCATGCGGTAGGCAACCTTGTCCAGCTCGCGAAAGCTGTTCACCGCACTCAGCAGTACCGGGTTTTCCTGACGCAGATGCGTCTCCAGGCTTTGCAGGCGGTTGGTGATAACGGGATCAGGACCGAACATAGTAATACCTGCAGCTAATTAAGGGACTACCAGGGCATGAAGCTGCTCATCTGGCTCATCGGACGTCCAATATTGTAGTTCATCGCACCGACATGATGGCGCATCCCATCTACACTCATCGCCATCGAGCGGGTAGAGTCGTTCATGGTATCCATACTGTTGTTAATACGATGCAAATCGGTGGAGATACCGCCCATATTACTGGAAATGGTATCCATATTGACCACCATATGGTCGATGCTCTGGGTCAGAACAGAAACATTCCGGGCCAGAGAAGCAACGTCGTGCGTCAGGCTATAGATGAGAAAAAAACCGTAGCTGGCCAGAACGATAAAGGCGAATAGCGAGGGGTAGACAATCATCTCCCAACGGCGGGCACTACTCTCAAAAGTCGTCGCCAGACGCTCCATATGGTGCTCACCAGTTTCAGGGTTAACCTGACCTGCGCTAATGCTGGTCACGTTGGCACGGCGCTCGTTGGCGGGTGTCTCTGGGGTCTTATCGGTCATCTCTGTACTCTCTTTAGCTCAATAGCTAAGCATTAATGTATGAACTATATCACTTTTCTTACCGGGAGAACTCGTCATGCAGCGCCCTGCCCTGCTGCGGGTCCAGTCGGCCCACGACAGCTGCGAGGCGATAGGCCATCTCCGTATTGCCGGAGTGTCGAATCAGTCTGGCAGCAGCGACATAGGCCTCGACGGCAGCTGCCACATTTGCCTGGGCGAGAAGCACATTGCCCATCTCACCATAAGCATCATAATTGTCGGGTTGAACGGCAATGAGCTGACGATACTGCATCACTGCACTATTCAAATCCCCCTGCCACACCGCGGAACGGGCAGCACGCCAGACAGCCAGAGGTGAAGGCGCACCGGCAGGCTCAGATGAGGCAGGCTCGGCGCTAACAAGGGTATCAGCCGCTACGCTACTCTGCGCAACAGGCTGCTCTACCGCGACCGCCTCATCAATAACACTGGAGTCGCTCTGTGCTGTAGCCTGCTCAGTATGACCGGGCGCCTCATCATTCACGGTTTCAATAACAGGTTCGGCTTCCGCCATAGACTGAGCCATCGGTTGCGACTCTTCGGCTAACTCGTCAGTGGGCTCAGCCGTAGCCTGCCCGGCCACTGAACCCGGCTGCTGTGGATCGCCACTCTCGCTGGATGCTGGCATCGAGGCTACTGCCACCTCAGTGGGTGAGGCTACGGCGTCCTCAGCAGGTGAAACCAGGGCGTCCTCAGCAGGTGAAACCAGGGCATCCTCAACAGGTGAGACTACGGCATCCTCAGCGGGTGAGACTGCTGTATCCTCAGATAGTGAGACTGACTCAACCTCATCCTGCTGCAGCGGGGCAACCGCCACCTCAGAGTCTGCGCGAAAACGTTCGACCAGGCTATCAACCCTGGCTGTCAGGGCCTCGGCTTCCAGTGATTCAGCAACATCTTCCGGGAACACCACCTCTCGATTTACATACAGTGCTACCAGCACGATGATCAACACCAAATAGGCAGGCTGAAACAGCCACTTTAACAGTCGCACCGTTTACTTCCCTCCCCGTTCGCGTGTCTCCGGGTAGAGAATCCCGGCAAACGCTTTAAATTCTTTCGACGCCTTACTCCACGGCACCAGCTCAAACACGCCAACCCCTTCACTAAAGGAGCGACGGTAGGCGGTACGCTGGTGCAGTCGGCTCTTGATCAGAGTTACCCCTTCCAGATCCCCCAACGCCTCCTCAGCCTCATCCGACTCGCGGATAGAGTGGTGGGTATCAGCCCGGTTGACGAAGACACAAACTTGCGGAGATTTTTCTTCAGTCAGACGTGAGATCATGGTCAAAAAGCGCTGGGTCGACCAGATGTCAGCCTGACTCGGGGGAACCGGAATAACAATACGATCAGCCACCGACAGCGCGGACTTCATCGCCTCCATGTCGGCGGTACCCACATCGACGATCACCTCACCGCTTTTGCTGGTAAGGTCATCCACCAGGTCCGCCCCACCGTAGTGGAGACTGAACAGCGGGGTGTAACCTTCATCACTGCGTACCTCTGCCACATCGGTCAAAGTACGTTGCGGGTCAAGGTCAAAAGCACTCACCCGTTCACCATGTGCTGCCAGCCACACCGCCAGATTGAAGGCGACGGTACTCTTGCCCGAACCACCCTTTAGATTGCCGACTACCGTAATCATATTCGTCTCACTCAAGCTGTGAAAAACATCTGCATTTACGCTCTAACGGACTGATTCATCCAGCCTGCTATAGCCCGGAGGCAACTCGAACAGCGCCTCTGCCTGAGCCCCCAGCTTAATATTACGCAACTCCCTGAACGAGCCATCCTGTGCCACCTGACGTATCGCAATATTTAACTGCGGGTCGTACCATTGTTGATTCTCGATAACGTTTTTAGCGTTATGCTGCATCGCCTGCCAACGCTCAACACGACGGCCATTCAAATTCTCTTCGCCGATGAAGACCATTGCCATGACCACCTGCCCGGCCTCAACTACCCTGACAGGGAAACCATGCAGGGAGTCATTCCACTGCAGTCGCTCCTTACCATTAAGTCGCAGCAGCCATTTTTTTGCACTACGCCCGTTAAGATTCTCGTCGGGCAGTTGCTGACAGACCGCCCCCGCGAGCCCTTCACAGGGATTCCTGCTCTGCTCCTTACCCGCTTCCAGCTTGGGCACGCTTCGCTCGCGGTAGAGCTTACGACTTTCATCAAGCACCCATGCCTGCCCTTTATGCGGGTCGATGATCTCGATCAGTCGCTGATCGCTCTGCTTCATTTCAGTACGCACCCGGCCTGCTCCGACATACATCTTGCCGCGAACACTTTGCCCCTGCGTTGAGCCTTGCACCACCTCGGCGGCGAAGTCGGCTCCGAACCAGCCAGCTGTGACACTCATCGCCTGCAAAAGCAGACAGGTGCCCACTGAAATGAAGAGAATTTTAAATTTATGCATAAAATTAAAGCGTGGCGAAGGGGAGTCCCCTCCACCATACTCTCAGACCTTAGTTGTTGCCGGCAGGCGGAGCTGCAGGAACAGGGGCCGGGCCGTAAGGACCATAGGCAGGTGCGCCCCAGCCCGGGCCGTAACCACCGCCGTATGGATTACCGTTATAGCCGTTGTAACCGTTATAGCCATTGTAACCGTTGTAGCCATTAGAACCATTCCAGCCATTGTTACCGGAACCGTATCCGTTACCATTGCCGCGGCCCTTGCCACTGAAGCTCATGCTGAAGTCACCATCACCCATCATGTCGCCCATGCCGTTACCGTTGCCCCAGCCGTTACCGTTACCGTTATTCCAGCCGTTACCATTACCCCAACCGTTGTTGTTGCCCCAACCGTTGTTGTTGAAGGGACCCCACCAAGCCTGAGCGGTAGACATGGTCATTGCGGTAGCGCCAGCCAGTGCGGCCGCAGCTACAATCTTTGCAAACTTGTTCATCGTTCATACTCCTGCGTTGTTGGGGAAGAATTATCGTGTATCGCCTGCGCCTCCCCGGCCACGGGCGATACCAAAAAAACTGTCTGTCAGCGCCACATATCTGACCAGAAGATCCCTCTATCCGGCTGCAGGCTGTTGTAAGGGTCATTCCAGTAGTTACCATAATCAGGATTCAAGCCCCCGTTCCAGGGAGCAAAACCCGGTGTCGCTGAGTATGGTAAAGGACGTGGCGGGTAGCTCTCACCACTTACCGCACCATAATTGGGGTAGTCGGGCGTTGCCGGTGCGTACTGTTGTAGCGGAGGATACGCCGGTGCCGCAACAAAAGGACTTTCCCCTGCAGCTCGAGTCGACGGCTCATCGTCCCCACGCTGACGATAACGTGGCGGCTCATCAGAGCTACTCGAGCCACCTTTCGCCCAGGGGTTGTAGCGGCCAAGATAACCGTTCTTTCGTGTCTGCTCAGGAGCACTCAACGATGGTTTATTTAACCGCCCCCAGGGGCGCCCCTCCCCCTCCTCAGCCGCAGAGACGCCGGGGAGAATCAGCAAGGCAATTACTACTACCGGCAGCACTACAAAGTATGCCTGTAAGCGCAGATGTGCAGTTCGCATAGTGGCCATTATCCCGACTTAATACCCCATCGACCGACGCCACCACGGGGGTGGGGCTGGCAACTGACGAGGCGTCGGCATATAGCGCATCGGCATCGACGGCATATTGCTAACGAATGGCAGCTGATTATTATTGCGCTGAGACGCACCGGCCAGCTCAAGCTGTGGACGTGAGCTTACGTAAGGGCCCGGAGGCGGTGGTAAAGGCATTGAGTTATCAGCGCCAACCGAAGTCTGAGCACCAGCCGGTAGCGGCAACCAGGCACCTGCGCAGAGAAGCAACATCATAGAAACTGTGGTGCGTAGCATCGTCCCGATTCTCCCCTTAGAGGTCAAAATCATCATCGAAGGTTTTCAGCCGAATGCCGCGACGGGTCTTGCTCTCTTTGGCAGCTGCCCCCGGCTTAATTGCGACACTCTTTTTGACAGCCGGTACTGCCTTTTTTGTCGGCGTCTTCTTCAGCGCAATCTTCTTTTTGGTCACGCTCTTTTTCTTTATCGGGCTCTTCTTTACTGCCTTTTTCTTTGGAGTTGCGGCCTTCTTCGGGGCGACTTTTTTAACCACCGCGGCTTCCGCCTCTACCTGATGAGCAACCTCAACCTGTGGCGTTTCAACCTCTGGTTCAGCACGCTTCTCTTCAATGACCGGCGCAGGTTTCGCTACCACTTCAGGTTCAACTTTTGCTTCAACCTCTGGTTCGGCCCTGGTCTCAGCCGCCGCTGTCACCTCAACACTCTTTACCTCGGGTTTCTGCTGCGCAGTCTCACCAGCTGACGCCACCGTCGGTGCAACAACAGATTCCGGTGCTGGTGTCGATACCGCTGCGGGCGATACTACCGGAGACGTACCCGCCGTCGATGCCGGAGCCGTTGCCGTTGCCGCGGTGCTCTTACGACTCTGCCACATTTCTATAAGCCCGAATAGCGCACCCATAGCAAGTGTCCAGAGTTTGAACATCAGCGACTTCAGCATCATTGTGAAGAGTCGCCACGCACCAACCACCACATCACCGATGCCCAGACCGCCACTCTTGGCCGGCGGGGTCTCCCCTACAGGGGCGAGGCTACACTGTTCTTCCCCATCTGCTCCGGGAGGACAGAACACCGCACTGGCACTGATGCAACCCAGCGGAATTACAACCAGAGTCAACATGGTAGAGACCAGTACACCGAACAGAAGCGAGATCGCCATGCCCTGGAAGATGGGATCAAACAGGATGACGCAGGATCCCATCACTAGTGCCCAGGCGGTGATCATGATGGGACGGGTACGTGTCTTACAGGAGATGATGACCGCCTCGCGCACATCCACCCCCTGCTGCACCTGGCTAATGGTGAAGTCCACCAGTAGAATCGAGTTGCGTACGATAATACCGGCCAGGGCGATAAAACCAATCATCGAGGTCGCAGTAAACTCCGCGCCCAGTAACCAGTGGCCGGGAATAATACCGATGAGGGTCAACGGGATCGGGGCCATAATTACTGCGGGCACCACAAAGTTACCGAACTCCCACACCACCAGAACGTAGATGAGGATCAAGGCCACCGCAAAGGCTGCTCCCATGTCACGGAAGGTCTCATAGGTTACGGTCCACTCACCAGTCCACTCAAAGGCTGACTTACCCGTATCCTCAGGCGCACCAAGCATCTCACCAGAGAGTACAACCCCATCAGGTGTGGTGTAGTCCTTGAGTAAATCCTCTACCGCAAACATACCGTAGATGGGGGCGGCAAGCTCACCGACCGCCTCACCCACGACGTATTCAACGGGGCGCAGGTCTTTGTGATAGATCACCGGATCCTGTGCGACCTTACTGAAGCGACCCAGCTCAGCCAGCGGTACAGTAGAACCATCCGCGGCGGGGATCGGCAAGTCCCCCAGACGGGCCGTCTGGGCACGAGTGGAGAACGGTACCTGTAACACGATATAGGTGGGATCAAGCACCGTGCCCTGCTTTACATCGCCCAGCTTGTAACCGCCCATCGCCATGGAGAGGTTGCGGTTGATGGTATCGACAGAGATACCGCGACGCACCGCCTTCTCGGTATCGACCGAGAAACGCCAGGTGTTGTACGGTTCCTGTATATAGTTATCGACGTCGGCCACACCTTCGGCCTGCTCGAAGAGTTCCGTCATCCTGGTCGCCACTTCACGGCGTGTATCGGCATCAGGACCGTAGATCTCGGCGACCATCGCCTGCAGCACCGGCGGACCTGGTGGCATCTCGACGATAGTGATTTTGGCGCCAGCCTCATCCGCAATAGGTTTCAGCAATTCACGCGCTGCAACCGCAATCTCATGGCTGCTGCGCTTACGCTCCCCCTTGTCCAGCAACTGTACATGCACCTCACCCTGCCATGGGTCCTGACGCAGGTAGTAGTGACGTACCATACCGTTGAAATCGAAGGGTTGCGCGGTACCGCTATAGGTCTGCAGCGCGGTCACCTCAGGGAACTCACGCAGTACCTCGGCCATGCGATTGGTCAGGTTGGCAGTCTGCGGCAACGCGGTGCCTTCTGGCAGATTCACCGTCACACTGAATTCCGGTTTGTTATCCAGCGGCAACATTTTCACCGTCACGGCGTTGGTATAGAAAAACAGACAGGAGAGGAAGAAGGCACCGATGATCAGACTCAGGGTAAGAATGCCGCGCTTACGATCAGAGATAATGGGAGTAATAATACTGCGGAAACGTCTTTCCAGTCGCTCATTCGAAGCGTGTTCTTTTTGCTCCTGCTTCTCCAGATACTCCATGGAGGGACGCAGGCGCATCACCAGCCAGGGGGTGAAGGCGAAGGCGGCAATCAAAGAGAAGAACATTGCCACCGAGCCGAGTGTGGGAATCGGCGCCATGTACGGTCCCATCATGCCACTCACAAATCCCATCGGCAGCAGCGCGGCAATAACAGTAAAGGTGGCAAGGATGGTGGGGTTGCCGACCTCGCGCACTGCATCAACGGCAGTGGCAGTGTCCATTTCACCCTTTTCCAGCCATCGCCGGTAGATGTTTTCCACCACCACTATCGCATCGTCAACCAGGATGCCGATGGAGAATATCAGGGCGAACAGACTCACCCGGTCGATGGTCAAACCAAGGACCCAGGCGGAGAAGACGGTAATCAGAATAACGACAGGAATGACCAGTAGTACCACAATGGCCGGACGCCGCCCGAGGAAGTAGAGCACCAGCACACCGACCGCTGCGGTAGCGATAAACAGCTTCATGATCAGGTCATTAACCTTATCATTAGCGGTCTGACCGTAATTGCGCGTGACATCGACCTGTACATTATCGGGAATTAGACGACCGCGCAGGGCTTCTACCTTGTCGATAATAGCGTTAGCGACAGAGACGCCGTTACTGCCTTCCTTCTTGGAGAGGGCCACGGTAACCGCCGGAACACCATTGGCACTCCCCTCACCGGCATAGGCAGGACCGGTATAGTACTGCACAACCTTGCTGGCCTCTTCCGGCCCCTGAAACACCTTTGCCACATCACGCACATAGACGGGCGTTCCCTGCTGTGTCGTTACCACCAGGCGTCCGACATCCTCAGCGCTACGCAGAAAGGCACCGGAGTTAACCGTAAAATACTGGTTCCCGCTCTCTACACTACCGGCCATCTGCTCCGCATTGGCGGTACGAATGGTGTTGGCGACCTGATCGAGAGAGAGCCCGAAACCTGAAAGGCGCTCCGGCAGGACCTCTACCCTCACCTGTTCGCTACGGCCACCGACAATGAAGCCCTGGCCGGTATCTGGAATTTGTTTGAGATTTTGCAGCAGATCAAGTGACAGGGTGCGCAGTACCCCGTCATCAACGGTATCAGACCAGAGGGTCAGGGTTACCACCGGCACATCATCGATACCCTTGGGCTTAACCAGAGGCATTGCCACACCTGGAGGCATAATATCGAGATTGGATTGAATCTTGTCGTGAACCTTGACGATGGAAGGCCCGAGTAGCTCGCCTACCGTAAACTGTACAGTCACCATGCCCTGAGCATGTCGCGAGGCGGAGTAGACGTGTTTAACACCGGGAATTTCGCTCATGACCCGCTCCAGCGGATCAATGGCAAGACTAGCAACCTGCTCGGAAGAGGCTCCGGGATAACTGACAAAAATATCGACCATCGGTACCGAGATCTGCGGGTCTTCCTGGCGTGGAGTAAACACCAGTCCCAACACACCCATAGCCAGCATTGCAAAGAACAGCAGCGGAGAGAGCGGTGAATGGATAAAGGCCTGGGCTATTCGTCCAGCCAGCCCCAGCTCCTTCTGCTGTTCCTCAATTCCATCCTGTTTCAGGGTTTTATCGTCTTGATCTGTCATGATTATTATTCTGTCATCAGGTTAACGCTCATTGGAACTGCTTGTCGAAGCGTACTCGACACGGTGCCAACGTGGTTTTACTGGGTCGATGTAAGCGGATTGTTGATCACACGCTCACCACCGCTCAGGCCAGCTAGCACCGCGACACGATCATCGGACATGGGCTGCCCCAAACGCACCACTCGCAGCTCACGCTTGCCTAGCGGAGTCAAAACATAAACAGCCGGGAGACTACCGCGACGCACTATCGCCGCAAGAGGTACTGCGGGCAGGTTCATCGACGGGGTTGAAACATCGGGAATCATAACTTCTGCGTACATGCCAGGGGCAGCACGTGAATCGAGGGGGATATCAAGCTTAACCGTCACGGTATGGCGAATCGGATCGGCCATCGGGAAGATCTGAGCCACCCGCACCCTTACCGGGGCATTCCTGTCGATATCGAGGCGTGCCTCCAACTCATCCTCATCACGCAGACCGGGCATCAGGCGGGCAGGCACTTCAACCATGACCTGCAACGCCTCGGTATCGGCATAACTAATCAGTGGTTGACCCGGCTGCACGGTGTCGCCGATTTCCACCATTTTATCCACAATCACGCCATTGAATGGGGCATAACCCACCGCATCACGTAACTTGGAGTCCACCTGCTCCAGCTGTGAGCGAGCCTGCATGTAAGCACTACGCGCCTGCTCAATACCGGTGCTACGCGAGTAGAGGTCAGCCTGACGCTCCATGCCGGGGTTATTAATACCCATCATGTCGGAGAAGTTGCGGGTAAACATCTGATCGAACATTCCCGGAACGCCCATACCGGACATGCTATTACGTGAAGAGGGAGAAGTGAGTTCGCGTTGAAACTGTACCCCGGCATTGCGTAGCGAGGCTTCGGCGTTAGCCATGGATGCCAACGCAGCACGGCGCTGGGCATGTAGCTCATCATCACCCAGTGCAACCAGTGCGGTATTCTGCTCAAAGGCATCACCCTCAGCACCAGCAATGAATTTCACCCGTCCCGGTAACTGCGCGGCAATGGTGACCTGACGGGAAGGGATCACAGTCCCACCCAGAACGACCTGGTTCTGCTGACGAACGACCTCAACAGTGGTGACATTTTCTACCGCTTCTGCTTGCACCGCCTGAACTGTGGCAACCAGGCCGAGTGCCGCAAACAGCGACACGGATACTTTACCTACCATTGGGTTATGCCCCCATTTCTCAATTCCATTCATAAAATTTCTTCATCCGTAAGGGCTCTTGCCCTGTGGATATCTGAAACCCTTGTGTAGTGTATGTTCAGTGGAGAATTGTAATAATTCAGATATTACAGTACCAACAGTTATAAATAACCTTCGATTCGTTTGGTATCTGTATGTTTTTATAGTATTTATTCTCCTCAACACACTAATGGCCTGCCATCTTTAGCGGCTTCACCTTCGCGCTCTATCTCTTTGTTTTTAGGTCATTATGTCTATGAGGTAGGGACAATGCAACACGTTACTTAAATGAGCACTAATTCATCTCAGTAAACCATCCGACCGTAGCAACAAAGATGAGCAATAAAGTGGCCCGAGGCGCTTGGGATAGCAAGGAAAGGTAAGAGTCAGAACCAGGAGGGAGACGATAATGCGACAAAAAGATGGCTGTTTGACCATAGCGTAGCCATGACCGCCTGGTTTATGACTATTTATATGGTGCAAGCTCCGCTGACACACGGCATAAATAAAAAAAGGGCCTTTGCAGGCCCTTTAAATATGTATGGCGGAGAGGGTGGGATTCGAACCCACGGTGGGTCGCCCCACAACGGTTTTCAAGACCGTCTCTTTCGACCACTCAGACACCTCTCCGAAAGAAGCGG
>JBFFJV010000041.1:0-13178 GCA_041555695.1 Thiohalomonadaceae bacterium
AGAGGTAATCATAAATCAAAGACCTGACCCCTTTTTCCTGGACATATTTTCAGGCAAGCATAGCGAAAGGTCTAAAAGCTAGACCTGACCCCTTTTATTTTTTGTTCAAATTAGCAGACCGGAAGGCTAATAGCTAGACCTGACCCCTTTCCTTGGAAGGCTAATAGCTAGACCTGACCCCTTTCCTTGGAAGGCTAATAGCTAGACCTGACCCCTTTCCTTCATCCGTTTAGTCATAAAGATAGAGTTTTCAGTCTACTGTAGAGGTGATCATAAATCAAAGACCTGACCCCGTTGCTTCCTGACCCCTTTTCCTTCAGTTTCATTTAACTAGACAACGACAATGCACACGGCCTAAATACATCAATCACATCTACTTGACGTTGTTCAAAAATAGTTTCAAGAGCATCTGACCCGTTATCAAAAAGAAACTGACGCTCCTTTTCTGTGATAAATATCGCCGCATACAAGCGAGCCACATCACCATTAATGTCAAATATTGTCTTTTTCTCTGGAAGCCACCCGGGCTCCCCAAAATAAATCGCACTTTTACCTGTGCGCGAATAGAAACTTTCATCAAGTTTATCTATGCCGCCAATCGCTACCCCCGGACCCATGTGGTATTCGTATTTAACAAGGTAAAACAATGAGCTAGCCAACAGATATTCCACACCATGAACTTCACTGTCAGTAACAACGAAGACCTCGCAAACCTCACCTAATATTTGATGGTAGTAATCCAAACCAAGTGAGCAATAAAAATTACATCCTTTAAACACCTTATCAAAGGTCAATATTTTTATCTTTTGCTTATCATCGAACCCGCGAAAGTCATTTTCTTTTACGGGCTTTCCAAAGGAATCAATTAAATGTTCAACAACCACCCTGTGTATATCAGCAAAAGATATCATAAAAATCTCTCATAATTACAAATTCACTTTTCCTCATATTCACCTTTCTTTCCTTCAAACTCGTGACTGATATTGCATTCAGGGCACTGCACCCTTAAATTATCAGGATTTTGATACTCGTCGAGATATTCTTTGCGTGCTTCTTCTAAAGTTGGAGCATTCTCTCGACTTAGCCACTCTTCATTAAGCCTCTCCTTTATTTCCGCATTTGTTTCTGGGTAATGATCAAAATGATGGCCACGTTCTGTTTTCGGTCCATTCTTGGTCTGCACAACACGTTCTTTTGGAATATCTACACCACATGTCGGACAGATAAACTCTCCGTTCTCATTGTTTCTTGCTTTTGATTCGACAGATTCAGTTGTTTTCTTTCTCCAGTACCCAGGTCGATCAAGCGCTTGTTCATAATCATCTTTACCTACCTGTGTTGGTGCATTATTCTGACTTGGGGGTTCGATAGACACCGACCCATTGGAAAGTCCATTATGCCCCTCAACAACAACCTGAGCATCCTCTTTTTTCTTTGGCGCAGCCGGTGCAGTCCCTGCTCTCGCATCCGTCACGCCAGGGTTATCTTCTGCAAATCTCTCTCGGCCTTCTCTTGTATCAGGGTCATACGGAGTTCCATCTAACGTACTACCGCTTGCTCTTATCCTATCCTGTTCTAACAGCCTCATTTCTTCTTCTTGGCTCATAATGTTGTCGTTGGGAATAATAAGGCCACCAACAACACATAGGAATGTTCCCACACCTGAAGCACAGAAAGTAACTGCTGCAGGAGCGCCTGCTTCTGCTCCGGTCATTACAACTGTCCTACCGGTCTGAGTTTTAAGTGCTTCTAGCGTCGCCCGACTTGCACCTTCAGTTGAAAGATGACCATCCAAATCCACCCAAACAGTCGGATTAGAATAAGCATACAAATACCGATGCAAACTAGGCGGTGTCTCGCCCTCCCCTAGATAACTGTCCTGCCCGATAAACCGTCCGGTATCCGGGTCATAGAACCTGGCCTTAAAGTAATAAAGCCCGGTCTCATCATCTTTTTCATGCCCGGTAAAACCAAACGGATTGTCGCTCTGCCCGGTGGTCTCGCGGGAGTTACCCCAGGCATCGTAACGATAAGATGCCCCGCTCTGTCCGGCGCTGTCGCTCAGCGCGATCACCGAGCCTAAGGCATCGTGGTGGTAGTAGCGTCGCCCTTCGCTGCTGTTGTTGAGCGAGAGCAGGCGGCTGGCCCCGTATTCGTACTTGGCGACGGTGCTTCCGGCCTCATCGCTCTGGGTGAGGACGCTGTCGCCATCGTAGCTGTAGCGTATGAGCCCACCGTCGCCGCGCTTTTCGATGCGCATGCCCTGGTAGTCGTAGCGGAACTGGCCCAGGGTGGTCTGTGCCTCGACCACGCTGAGCAGCTTGTCGCGAGCATCGTAGATAAAGGTGGTGGTGACGCCATTTTTGCTCTTAATGGTCTGGTTGCCATTGGCGTCGTACTGGTAGCTGGTGCTCTGCGCGGCATCGAGCGCATCGGTGATGGCGGTGAGCTGGTTGCGGCTGTTGTAGCTATAGCTTTTGTCGCTGCTCACGGTGCCGCCGCTGGCGGTGGTGGTTTCGCTCAGGCGGTTGTAGTTGGCGTCGTAGCTGTAGCTGACGGTCTTATCCGGATAGGCGGCGCTGGTCATGCGATCAGCGTTGTCGAAACCATACGTGGTGTGTTCGGTGATGCCGTTCTGCGTTTCGCTCTGGGTGAGGCGGTTGCCGTTGGCATCATAGCTGTAGCTATAGACGGCCAGGGTGTTGGCCCCCTCGCCGTGGCTGATGGTGGTGAGACGCCCTGCGCTGTCGTGGCCCTGACGGGTGACGGTGGTATTGGGGTTGCTGATCTGGATGATCTGCCCTGAGCCGTCGTAGCTATAGCCGGTAACTCCGCCGCCGGTGGTGACCTGGCTTAGGCGGTTGTCGGCATCGTAGCGGTAGGCGGTGGCGATGTTGTCGGGATCGGTGAGGCCGGTGCGGTTGCCATTCGCATCATAGCTGTAGGCGATGGTGCGACCAAAGCCGTCGGTGACCTGGGTGAGGCGGTCATAGTCATCGTAGGCCCTGGTGGTCTGGCGCACGCTGTCACCGCTGTAGCTTTCGCTGTAGGCGGTGGGGTTGCCGTTGGCATCGTAGCTGGTGGCGATGCTGAGCAACTCATCGGTGGCACCGGTGGTGGGATAGGTGGCGAGGGTCTTGCGATTAAGGACATCGTAGGCGTAGAGGATGCTCTGGCCCCTGGCATCGGTGAGCGTCGTCAGGTTGTCATTGGCATCGTAGCGATAGGCTTCGCTGCCACCATCGGCATAGTTGGTGGCGCTCTTGCGGTTAAGGGCGTCATAGTCAAAACGGGTGGTATAGCCGTTGGCATCCTGCTGGCTGAGGCGGTTGCTGTTGCCATCATAGCTATAGGTGGTGGTGCCACTGAGCGGGTCGGTAATGGTGGCGAGTCGGTTGGCGGCATCATAGCGGTATTGCCAGCCATTGCCATTGGGACGGGTTTTGCTGGTGCGGTTGCCGTTGGCATCGTAGCCGTAGGTGGTGCTCTCCCCTGCCCCATTGGTTTCGCTGGCGGTACGGCGGCGTTTGTCGTAACTCCAGCTGCTGGTGCGCCCGCTGGGATCGGTCACGCTGAGGCGATCGCCCATGGCATCGTAACTGTTGCTGGTGATCAGCCCCAGGGCGGTGGTCAGTTTGCTCAGCAGGTTGCGCGCATCATAACTGAAGCTGACGGTGTTGCCGTTGGCATCGGTGGTGCTGGCGGTATTACCCACCGCATCGTAGCTCAGGGTCTCCAGTAACTGCCCCGCCTTGGTGGTGGTGAGCAGACGATTATTGCCATCGTAGCTAAAGGCGCTAAGGGTGCCGCGCTTGTCAGTGGTGGTGAGTGTATTGCCGACGGCGTCATAGCTCATGCTAATGCTGTTGCCAAGCGCATCGCTGGTGCTGAGCAGGCGGTTCAGGGGATCGTAGTTGTGGCTGGTGGTGTTGCCGTTTTTGTCGCTCTCGCTGGTGAGGTTACCCACCGCATCGTAGCTGCGGCTGGTGGTGCTACCGAGTGGATCGGTGGTGGCCGTGAGACGATTGAGGGCATCGTAGCTATAGCGGGTGGTGTTGCCGTTGGCATCGGTGTCGCTGGTGCGATTGCCCAGGGTGTCGTAACCGAAGCTAAGGGTACGCGCGGCGGGTAGCACGCTCTGGGTGAGGCGGTTCAGGGCATCGTACTGGTGACTGCTGCTGTTGCCGTTGGCATCGGTCTCAGCGGTTTTGTTGCCGTTGGCATCGTAGCCGTAGGCGGCCAGTGTGCCCAGGCTGTCGCTGCTTTGGGTCAGGCGGTTAAGCCTGTCGTAGCTGTGACTGATGGCATTGGTATTAGGCCACTGCTCTGTCAACAGATTGCCGACCGCATCGTAACTGAGGCTGGTGACATTGCCGCTGGCATCGGTGGTGGTGAGCTTACGGTTAAGGGCATCGTAACTATAGCGATTGACGTTGCCGCGGGCATCGGTCTGGCTCAGCAGGTTGGCATTGGCATCGTAACTAAAGCCGGTGGTATTACCCTCGGCATCGATCTGACTTGTCAGGCGGTTTGCCGCATCGTAACCGAAGCGACTTTGATGACCATTGGCATCGGTGACGGAAACCTTGTTGCCGACCGCATCATAGGCTGTGAGGCTGATGCCATTAGCCGCATCAGCCACCTTGATGCGACGGTTGAGCGCATCGTAAGTATATGTAGTGGTGTGGTTCAGCGCGTCGGTGACGCTGTTCAGGTTCTCTCCGTCATAGAGCTGTACGGTGACACCACCGAGGGCATCGGTGATCTCAATGGGCCGGTTCAGCGCATCATAACGGTGGTTTGTGGTGTGGTTATTGGCATCTGTCTCTGCGGTGAGATTGCCAACCGCATCATAGGCATAAAGGGTAGTGCGTCCCAACGGTTCGGTACGTTTAGTAAGACGGTTACCAGCATCGTAGACAAAGTTTGTGACGTTGTTGTTCCAGTCGCTTTCGCTCAGCTTGTTGCCATTGCTGTCATAGCTGAAGTTGCGGCGAACACCCATTGGATTGGTTTCGGCAATCAGGCGTCCCAGCCCATCATAGGCCCAGCTGGTATTGCGCCCAAGTTCATCCTGCTGTGAGAGTTTATTACCCATTGCATCGTAGCTAAAGTTACGATTACCGGACAGGGCGTTGGTTTGTGCGATGAGGTGATCCAGCGTGTCGTAGCTAAAGCTTGTGGTTTTGCCATTGGCATCGGTGCTCTCGTTCTGTCGGCTGCGTACATCCCACTGTGCGCTGCTGACATTGCCAAGGGGATCGGTCTTTGCGGTCAGGTTGCCGTAGCTGTCATAGGCAAAGGATGTAGTGTGGCTATTGGCATCCCTGCTGGTGACCAGATCACCACTACTGTTGTAGCTGCGAAGGGTGGTGCCACCCAGTGCATCAACCACCTTAATGACGTTACCGCTGCCATCATAAGTATAGGTGGTGATGTTACCGTTACGGTCGCTCTCTGAGGCACGGCGGTTCTTGATCCACGGTTTATCCGCAAAAGCAGCATAGCTATAGGCACGAGTATAACTGCCGGTTTTTTCAGAAAGGACGTTGGCGTGTTCATCATAGGTGTATTCGGTGGTGACACCATTGGCATCGGTACGGCTAAGCATTACCACATCGGTATCAGACCAGGTCATGCTGGTGGTGCCGACAGGATCCGTTATACCGGTTGCACTGCCGTAGCTGTTGAGTGCATAGGTGGTGTTATTACCGTTGGGGTCAACCACCACGGTACTGGTGGAAGGGAATGCCGCCGAATAGGAGAAGCGGGTTGAAATACCCGTGGGCTCACTGATACTGGCCACCGCACGGTATGGCATTTCAATAATTGCACCACCGTCAGGGCGCAGGGTGACAGTCTTCGGATTGTAAGTATAGGTGGTTTGACTGTCATTAGGGTTGGTATAGGCGATAAGCGTGTGGCGAGACTGCAGTGGTGTCTCGGTGTCGGCGGTATTGTAGGTATAGCTCTCAACCCTTTCAGTACCATCGCGACTTGCACGGATCATGTTGCCAAAATCATCGTAGCTAAAATCAACGGAGATCCCATCAACAGCCTCTATACGACTAAGAACCCTGAAATTACCGACAAAATTACTGGCGGAGAATGGGCGTAGCACATACGAAAATACCAGATCCCGACCCGCACTATCGGTAACCTTGCTAAGGTATCGTTCACCGTTGTAGGTGTCGTAGCTTAATGAGGTGGTGTTACCGTTGGTATCACTGACGTAGCTCAGGAGCCACTCGGTCTCACCAGACTGTTTGACATAGTGGTATCGATTCCCCCCTTTGGGATAGAAGTCAAACGCACCATTGTCCCTGAGCAGGGTGCCATGATATCCCTTTAAGGGTGTTAAGTTGCCCTCACCGTCTTCAACAAAACGAATGCCACCACCCTCGGCCCCAATAACCATGTATTCGCCACAGTGGTTGACGATTTTAGTATCCCAGTTATGACTCCAACCGACCCCCATTACCCCTGGCTTACCCCCGGCATTACTGCCGTAGCTGCGGGTAAAGTCGAGAGACTTTCCTCGACCAGCAATCGAGAAATCCTCACTGGAGTGAGTAAGGTGTCCATCATAGAGATCGACACCCTTGACTATCATATGACCAACAGGAAGACGATCCTGAGTGGACAGCTCAGAAAGCGCAGCGCCCTGTTCCATTTCCGAATAACCATTTGCCAACTCAACACCATTAAGAACGCTGGTATATTCACCAGGTTCAAGCTCATTACTATCAATTGGAAAAGAGTAATTACCCGGTTGCAACTGGGTATTATTGAGTACGACATATTCTCTGCCGCCAGATGAGTCTGATGGCACAAAGCGCAAATTAACCAATGCCGCCCTGGTTAAGTAAAAATGGAATGACGATCCGATGAGACAGGAACGGTCATTTAGAATATCGACATCCCTCTTCACGAAGAGATTTTTCGTGACGCCTTCGAATAATCCCCTCTGAGCCGCCCACTCCCACAACACATTCTCCGGATCATTATTCGCATACAACCTAATCGACAAATAATCCTCGGCACTAAGACTGGAAAGTTGTGATGGGTCATCAAAAGAAATATTCCCTGCACCATCTACCGTAGCCTTTACCTCCTGCTCACCAAAGGCAAACACCAGTTCTTTCTCTTCGCCATAACTGTAGGCGTCGAGGGTATTTAATGAGACGTTGTCACTGCCAGGCCCGGTGAGGTCGTAGAGCAGCTGTAGCGCCTCATCCGAGCTGCTAATCACCGGCTGTTCAAGATTCAATATATTCTGTGTCTCTCCCAACACATCTTCACGATTGATCTCGTCCACCTGCAAGTCATAAACACTAAACTGGTATTCGGGTCGATAACGCCATTTGTAGATCGGTTCTGGGCGCTTGAGGCTGGAGTCGTTCAGGCGTGCGCTGTTCCAGGTCTGGATCGCAAGCTGGGTGGTGTCTTCGTCATAGACGGGGGCCAGCAGCGGGACGAATTTGTTGGGGCGGTGTTGCAGCATGGCGGTCTGGTTGCCGCTGCTGAAGTCCGATTCGCGGGTGTGAGGTTGGCCACTGACCTGCACGTAGTAGTGTTCGTTGCCGACACCCTCGCCCACTTCTGGCAGGCGAATGAGCGAGAGCTGTTTGCCAGGTTTGACGGGGACGTTGTCCACCATATCGACGCTATCCAGGGTGTTTTCGCTTACGATGCGCGCCAGCCTGGCGGTATAGCCGTAGTCGCCCAGCTCCTCTGGCAGCGGCAGGCCGTCGGGGTCTAGCCATTCGGTGTAGATGAGGATGAATTGATCACCGCTCATGCCTGCCCCTTCGCTGCCGACCAGATATTTATTGATTTCGCCCTGCGTCATGCCCAGCTCAGTTCTGCTCTGGCGCTCGGCCCATACCTTTAGATTTGGGGGCAATAGTATGATGTCATCAACATTGAACGAGATTTCCAGATTCGTGCCACCATTGCCGGCCGCTTGCAGTTCCTGGATATGACTACCTAAATAACCCGTTGCACGATTAATGGCGATTATGCGCACCTTCTCGCCAGGCCGGAGGTGATCGGCCTGTTGTGTGTAGAGTGGTGAGTTATCGACGACACCTTCAGCCATCTGCCACTGTTGAAACTCGGCATTATCCCCCTCACCTACCGTGCCACTGTGGAGTCGCCCCCGGCTACCTACCAGTCTCAGGGTATAGGCAAACTTTTGTCTAATGGTGTCAACACCTAGATAGATCTCACTTTCACTTAGCCCTTTTCGCTCCATGAGGAGGGAGCCATCCGATTCACGAAAGACGTAGAGGTCGGTATCGGCGAGGTCTTCGGCGGAGATCTCACTGAGCAGGGCACGATCCTCGCTATCGGTGCTCCAGTCGGGGAGTCGGGTTAAGTATGGGAGGTCGTAGGTTACGTCACCTTCAAAACCGGGGGTGGAGTTAAGACTGCTGAGCCAGACACCCTGTACCTCGGCGCTCTCCGGTGAGAGACTCTTAATAAAGGTCTGGACACCCTCTATATCGGTCTCAAGTCGCCCCAATATGGTGGTTTCGCTAATACCATCGCCATCCATATCATAATTTTGCTGTGCTACACGCTCTAGAGTACTGCGGCTTGCATCGTACGTGGTTTGCCCTACGGGGATGATGCTGGCGAGGTCATTTGCCAATACGGCATGACCTGAGACCACCATGATGTCGATTGGGAAATCGAGATCATTTGTGACGGAAATACTGTCATCACTTTGAGCCTGAATATCTATGAAAGGCCCAAGTAAGCTCACATCTGTATGGCCATAACACCCCTCGACACCCCAGTGAAACAGGCTGTAGGGTTTGGTGGGGCTACCTGTGGGGTAAAAGCGTTTGAAGCGCAGTTGTACAGCGGTGAGGGAGTTAAGCTCATAACTAAAACCCGGGCAGGGAGGCATAAAAAACTGCAGCCTGTACTTGCCCTGGTCGTCGGTCTGGGTCATGGCATCAAAACTGACCATATCGACCGGCACATATTTCAGGGGACCAAAGATTTTATCATCAGCCTGGCGCTCTGTGGAGGTGGAGACCGTCGTATCGTTGCCGTAGAAACCGACCCGGTAACCAATATTGTTGGTCGTTTCATGGATGATCTGACCACTTTCCTTAACCATCAATAAAGAATTAGCACTCTCACTGATGGTTTGTTGCGGGTCGATCGGTAATTCCAGCAATAGCAGCTGATCGCCTGCGGATGAAAAGCGTGCTGACAATGGGGCGACTACCGCTCTAATGCTCTCTTCGCGCAGTGCGGGTTGAGTGATAGTGGTACCATCCAGCGCTACAAAGCTGGATGCCTGGTAACTTTCTTTGTCGAGTAGTTCAGGCGCATCCAGACCACTCGTTTCATAGGCGGCCAGCAAATCCTGATACTGTTTGAGGATGGCGCGATAACGCTGCCCCGACATGACCTGGTAACCACTTTGCGGGGTATCTGAGCGGTTCAATCCGCCGGCCACTTCATTGCCTGCGGCATCATACTCAACGTAAATGGGATTTCCATCCGCATCACGAACAATCTCACGGGTGTAGACGGCACCATATTTCACTGAGATCTTTGGCAAGGCATAGCCCACGGGAATAAACCCAGCGTTAAGCTCTGGGCTGTGCGAGAACAGGCCTGCAAAAAAGAACATCACAATGATGCTAATCCCGGTAATACGCCACCGCTTTAAGTTGGATAGTTCCATCCGGCTCTTCATTATTCTAATTCCTTAGCTCTATCAGCAGTGCCGGAAGCGACAGATTGCCTTCGGCGTAATCCTTAAGGTGCGGCTGCGCACTTTCATCGGTCAGACCAAAACCGATCATCTCTAATGTCTCGTAGTGCAGCACACCGACACTCTTTATGCGCCGGTTCACCACCTGCGCGACCCCCACCGGGGCGATGGTTTTGGAGCCAGAGTGAAGCCCAAGCAGCAGCACGTAGGCCCCGTCCATCGGCACATAATCCAGGGTGCCGTTTAGCGGCGGGTTGGCAAAGTCAATGCCGACGCTGCCAGACACTGTCATCCCCGAGGGCTGGATGGCGTACATCCACAGCGGGTAGGCGATGAGGTCGATGGCGTAGGGTAGCTGCGAGAAACTCATAAACTGCGCATGGATGTCGCCGCTTTGCATGCCGTCGGGAAATTGCAGTTGTGCCCCGCTAAGGTCAAGCTTGAGATTGCCCTGCAGCAACACCAGTTGATCTCCTCCGCTGGCCGGGACGAAGGGGACATCCTGCGCCAGCAGCGGCAGTTTGTAGTTGGGCAGGTTGTTGCGCCGGCCCTCCTCGACCGAGATGGTGTCGCGCAGGGTGCCGTAGCGGCGATCTTTAATCCCGACGTTGGCCAGCAGCTGGTATTGGCCTCCGGCCATATTCTGTGCAGCGGTATCTCCAAAGCCGAAGGTGAAGGCCCCTTCACTATCGGTGACGGTGCTGCGCCCCAGTTGCGGGAGGGTGACCTTGAGTCCAGCAATGCCCTGCCCCAACTGGTCCTGCAAGGTCCCGACGATAAAGGTGGGCAGGGCGCGGGTGTGGTACTGGGTGCGGCTGAGGGAGTTGCCCTCGTAGCTCACATCGACAAACACGGTGCCATGGTAGGCCAGCGGGCGCTCGGGGTAGAAGACCACGGTGCGGTTATTGGGCAGCAGGGAGAGACCGCCGGCTACCGCTTCGTGATCACGATGCACCTCAACCAGTTCATGGCCCTTGGCTGAGAGGGCATCGGTGCCGGGGGGATCCATATCCACATAGGTATAACCGTGCGCCGTCTCGTAGAGCTTGACGGTGAGTTTACTGATATCGATAGGCTGGCTGAAGTAGAGGGCAACCGGTTCGTTGGGCTCGATACCGGTGGCGGCATTTGCCGGTTCGATGCGTGTGAGTTCCAGCGGCAGGTTCTGTCCATCGACCACGGAGATATCGATGGCGGTGGCGGCAAGCTCGACACCATTGCTATCGCTGGCACTGAGGGCGAGGCGGTAGTCGTCAGCCTGTGCGGGTAACTCAATGCTGCCGGCGAACAGTGACTCGGAGCCACTGAGGGTGGCCGAGGCCACACTGACGCCCGCCTCATTAATCGCCTGCACACGCATCACAATGCCCTGCTGCCCAACAAGGCCCTCGACCTGCGCATTGAGCGCAAGATTAAGCGGCGTGCCCTGATGGAAATAGTCGGTACCATTTTGTGGCGACAGGAATTTGAGGCTAACGGTGGTATCGAGCAGCAGGTGGTACTCATAGCTGCTTTGATTACCGGCCATGTCGCTGGCGCTAAGTTGCAGGATATTGGCCTCGCCGCTGCTAAGTGCCAGTGGCACGTCGAAGTGGTAGTTGCCGTTGCTGTCGAGGGGCTCTAACGCTACGCCCGTATCGTTAATCAGCAGCGAGGCGATGTTGGGGTCGAAGACGCTGCCCTGTAACCGGTAGGGCTGCTCGACGACGAGATTCTCCTGCGGCGCGGCGATCAGGGGGCGCTCCAGGATGATAACCGGGGCGCTGTTGTCGATGGTGTAATCGGCACTGATCTCACTGCGTTGTCCCTGCTCATCAAGCGCGACCAGGGTGAAGCTTCCCCCATCACTCCCGTCGGCAATATTCTGTAGCTCACTAAAGGTGTAACGCGGTGCCTGGTTGCTGCTGAAAACCACCGGCTGGCCGTTAATGGTGAGTGTGGCAAGCTTGCCATCGGCGATCACCTCACCGGCGAGCATGAAGGCGTTTTCGGCCAGATAGCTGCCGCTCTGCGGGGCGAGAATGCGAATAGTGGGCGCGACCACCTGCGCCAACTCCGGCTGGTAGGTAACATAGACGCTACGCTGAATTGGCTGTTCATCCACCGTGGCCTGCACCAGGATATTGTTGATCCCCTCGGCCAGGGTGAGCTTCTCAGACTGGAAGCTGAACTCGGTAACGCTATCGGTGTTGCTCAGGGTTGCGGTCTTGCCGTTAACCTGCACCGCCATCTGAGCTGCCGGGATGGAGCTGCGTAGGACGCCACGCACCACGATGCTATCGGTGGTGAGCACGGCATTGGATTTGGGATAGTCGATGGTCAGACCCACCACCGCATTGGCATTTTCGCGCAACACATTCACGCTGGCCGAGGCCTGGTTGCCGACCTTATCGGTGGCGATAACGGTGAGCAGGTTGGTATCGACCTCCAGCGGTACGGAGGCGTTCCACCGATCACCGCTGATCAGGGCTGCAAAATCGATTCCGGCATAGCGATCCGTCGTGACCTTGACCGTGGCGACGCCCTTGCCACTGTCACTCACCGTACCACTTAAATCGATGATGTCGGCATCGGTAACGCGATCAACGGCACCATCTACCGTTAGCGTGGGTGGCTCATGGTCGGGATAGTCGGCGGCATTATTGGGGTCGGTGCCCTCCGCCTCTTCCTCGATATTACTAAAGCCATCGCCATCGCGATCCGGATCGGCATTATCACCAATACCGTCGCTATCCAGGTCGCTGCTCTCGGCTGGGTCGTCGGGGAAGACGTCCGCCTCGTTATCGACACCATCGCCATCACGGTCGGGGTCGATACTGTTGGGAATGCCGTCACTGTCCATATCGGGTGGTGTGGCTTGGCCATCGTTAGGGTCGAAACCGGTCTGGGTTTCATAGTCATTACTGATGCCATCGCCGTCGCGATCCGGGTCGCTGTTGTCACCCTGTCCGTCGCTGTCGAGATCGGCCCACTCGGTTGGATCCTGCGGGAAGATATCCGCTGCATCGATCACACCGTCACCATCATTATCAAAGTCAAAACTGACGGTGAGCGCTGAGTGGTTACCCGCCATATCGCTCACACGAGCCTGAATCGTTGCGCTGTTGCCATCAACATAGGCAGGCAGGGTGCAGTTGGCGAGATCACCGCTCAACTGGCAATTGGCCGCCAGCAGTGAGCCATTGAGGTAAAGCTCAAGGCTGCTGCTATCGAGTTGCAGATTATCGGTAAGCTGAACAGCCACGGGCGGCGGATTCTCGGTTTGCACGCTGCCCTGTTGTGGTGTGACGAAGCCGATCTGCGGCGCGGTTTTGTCGATGTTGAGGGTCAGCGTGGTGCTGGCGCTATTGTCGGCGACATCAACCACGGTACCGCTGACGCTCTGCTGTGCCCCTTCCTGTGGCAGCGTTTGCGTTTCGGTGCAGCTGGCAACGCCACT
>JBFFJV010000042.1:0-13141 GCA_041555695.1 Thiohalomonadaceae bacterium
GGGCGCTGCCACGGTGCCCGAGGAGGCCGGTGGCGCGGGGGCTGAGGCTGAGCGTCAAAAGCTTAACAGCCGCCTTAATTCCACCAAAAATTACGAGCTGGACCGTACCATTAGCCACAGCCGTCTGGCCTCTGGCAATATCAAGCGCCTCTCTATCGCGGTAGTGGTGGATGAGCGCCTGGCTACTAACGAAGAGGGTGAGGTGGTGCGTGAGCCGCGCAGCACCGAGGAGATGGAGCGATTGACCTCACTGGTGCGTGAGGCGGTAGGTTACAATGCCGCGCGCGGTGATACCGTTAATGTTATCAGCGCCGCCTTTGCCGCCCCTGAGCTGGTGGGCGAGCTGCCTGAGCAACCCCTCTGGGAGCAGCCATGGGTACTCGATATTGCTAAGGTTGTCGGTGCACTCCTGCTGGGTATGCTGCTGATCTTCATGGTGCTGCGTCCGATGATGCGTAATCTGTCCGCAGTGAGTGAGCCGATGCCGCTGGCCGCTGGCGGTGAAGCGGGGGCACTGGGGCTGGCTGAGGATCAGCTGAGCCTTACCGGTGGCGGTGAGCATGAGGGCGTGATCAAGTTGCCTGGCCCGGGTGCTTATGAAGACAACATCGATATGGTGCAGCAGGTGGTGAAGGATGATCCTAAACTTGTGGCACAGGTCGTACGTAACTGGATTTCGGAAGATAAATAATGGCTGATACACCCACCCCTAAACTAACTGGTGCCGAACAGGCAGCGGTATTGCTGATGAGCCTCGGTGAGGAAGCTGCTGCCGATATTATGAAGCACCTCGGGCCCAAAGAGGTACAGAAGGTGGGGGAGGCGATGGCCACTATCGGTAATGTCACCAAGGATCAGGTGACCGGTGTGGTCTCGGATTTCGCCGATACCCTTGGCACCCATACCGCACTTGGCACCGGTAACGAGGATTACCTGCGTAACGTACTGAAAGGGGCGCTGGGTGAGGACAAGGCGGGGCAGTTGATCGACCGTATCCTCATTGGCCGCTCCTCCAAAGGGCTGGAGGCGCTCAAGTGGATGGAGCCGCGTGCCATCGCCGAGATTATCCGTCTGGAACACCCGCAGATCATCTCCATCGTTCTCTCCTACCTCGATAGCGATCAGGCGGCCGAAATACTGGCACTGCTGCCGGAAAATATGCGCTCCGATATTCTGATGCGCATCGCCAGTCTTGACGGTATTCAGCCCAGTGCTCTGCAGGAACTCGATGAGATCCTGGAGAAGCAGTTCGAGGGCTCTACCGGGAATATCAAATCGTCCAGTGTCGGCGGCACCAAGACTGCCGCCAATATCCTCAACTTCATGGACAGTGCCATTGAGGGCAAGATCATGGAGAAGGTGAAAGAGGCAGACAACGACCTGGGTACCGCTATTGAAGACCTGATGTTTGTCTTTGATAACCTCTCCGACCTGGATGATCGCAGCATTCAGGGGTTGCTGCGTGAGGTCTCTTCAGAGAGCCTGATCCTTGCCCTCAAGGGGGCTGAAGACATCCTTAAAGAGAAGATCTTCAAGAATATGTCCAAGCGCGCCGCCGAGATGCTGCGTGATGACCTGGAGGCGCGTGGTCCGGTACGTTTGAGCGATGTTGAAGGGGCACAGAAAGAGATTCTGGCTATTGCCCGTCGCATGGCCGATGCCGGCGATATTGCGTTAGGTGGTGGTGGCGATGAGTTCGTCTAAATCTCACTCCTCAGGCCTGATTGAGGGCGACAGCCTTAGCGCCTTCGAGCGCTGGGAGCTGCCGGCCATGGATGAAAAGCGAAAGGCGGTCGAAGAGGTTGAAGTCGACGCTGTAAAGCCGCTTACCGCAGAGCAGATCGAGGATATCCAGCAGCAGGCGCGTAATGAGGGGTTTGAGCAGGGGCGCCACGAGGGGCTGCAGGCAGCTCGCAGCGAGGTCGATGCCACCCTGCACCGTATGGAGCAGATCATCCAGGCGATGGCTGAACCCCTGCAGGCGGTAGATGAGCAGGTCGAGGGCGAGTTGTTGCAGTTGAGCATTGCCATTGCCCGGCAAATTATCCGTCGTGAGTTGCAGGCCGACCCCGAGCAGGTGATCGGGGTGGTGCGAGAGGCTCTCTCCGCACTGCCATCGTCGGCACGTAAGGTGCGTATCCTGCTCCACCCGGAAGACGCTATCGTGGTGCGAGAGAAGCTGGTGCCTGCCGACGAGGCGGAGATACCGTGGCAGATCGTTGATGAACTTAGTCTCACTCGCGGTGGTTGCCGTATCGAAAGCGAAAGCTCACGCATCGATGCCAGCGTCGAGAAGCGCCTCAACAGCGTTATCTCCGAGCTAATGGGTGGTACCCGGAGTGTCGACGATGACAACGCCTGAACAGGGTCCCGGCCGCTGGGCCAGTTTTCTGTCACAGGAGCGTGAAAAAATTGAGAAGCCTCTCCCGCTGGCAGTAGAGGGGCGTATTACCCGCATGGTCGGTCTGACTATCGAGGCCGAGGGGATCCAGGCGAGCATCGGTTCGCGCTGTCTGATCGAAGGCGGCACCGGCGGCACGATTGAGGCGGAAGTCGTCGGCTTCGCCGAAAAACATCTCTACCTGATGCCCACCGGTAATATTCGCGGCATCGGTCCTGATTCACGTGTGATCCCCACCGGCAAGGTATATGACGCCCCGGTGGGCGAGGCGTTGCTGGGTCGTGTGATTGATGGCGCCGGCAACCCCCTTGACGGCAAGGGGCCGCTGAAGACCCGAGAGCGTATGCCGCTGACCGGCCACTACATAAATCCCATGGCACGTAAGCCGATTGATGAGCCGCTCGATGTCGGGGTGCGTACCATTAACTCCATGCTCACCGTCGGTCGAGGCCAGCGTATGGGGCTGTTTGCCGGTACCGGTGTTGGCAAGAGTGTGTTGCTGGGCATGATGACCCGCTTCACCACCGCTGATGTCATCGTGGTGGGCCTGATTGGCGAGCGCGGCCGTGAGGTGAAGGAGTTTATCGATAATATCCTCGGTGAGGAGGGAATGGCGCGCGCCGTTGTGGTCGCGGCTCCCGCAGACAATACTCCGGTGATGCGTCTGCACGGTGCCTCCATGGCCACGGCCATTGCCGAGTATTTTCGTGATCAGGGCAAGAACGTGCTGCTGCTAATGGACTCACTCACCCGCTTCGCCCAGGCGCAGCGCGAGCTGGCACTGGCCATCGGTGAACCGCCTGCCACCAAGGGCTATCCCGCCTCGGTCTTCGCCAAGATCCCGCAGCTGGTTGAGCGTGCCGGTAATGGTGATGAGGGTGGTGGATCGATCACCGCCTTTTATACCGTGCTGACGGAGGGGGACGACCCGCAGGACCCCATCGCCGATGCCGCACGCGGTATTCTTGACGGTCATGTGGTACTGGCGCGCAGATTCGGTGAGGTAGGGCACTTCCCCGCCATCGATATCGAGGCTTCGATCAGTCGGGCGATGAATCAGATCACCGCCGCTGAGCATCAACAGGCGGCACGTTGGGTGAAGAAGGTTTATTCCACCTATGAGAAGAACCGCGACCTCATTAGTGTCGGTGCCTATACCCGCGGTGCCGATCCGCGTATTGATGAATCGATTAACCTCAACCCGCCGATCCTGGAGTTTTTGCAGCAGGATATGAATACCCCCTACGACTTTGCCAGCAGTCTGCATGACCTCATCGCGTTACAGCAGGTGAGCGGTGGCGGTGCCGTCATGAACCTGAGACAGGGAGCGGGTGGGGAGGCAGAACTGGTGCAGCGTGATCAGACCCGATAACCAGACGCGAGACGGAAAACAGTCCGAATGAGTCGTTCAAAACGCCTACAGCCGGTACAGCGCATTACCGAGGCGCGTGAAAAGGATGCCGCCCGGCTGCTGGGGGAGTGTCAGCAGCAGTTACAGCAGCTGCAGCAGCAACTGCAGGAGCTGGAGCATTACCGTGAGGAGTACCGCAATCACTACCAGCATAGTGGGCGTTCGGGTTTTAGTGCGCAGAAGTTGATACAGATGCAGCAGTTTCTCGCCAATATTGATCAGGCCATGGTGCAGCAGCATCAGGCGATTCACCAGGCCGAGATCTTGTGTGAGGAGAAAAAACAACTCTGGTTCCAGGCGCGAGGCAAAACTCAGGCGCTGGACAGGGTGGCGGAGCGCTACCAGGACGACGAGCGACAGCAGGAAAACCGGCGCGAACAGAAGGAGAACGACGAGTTCGCCCAGCGCAGTCAAAGCCGGCCGAAAAAATAGTTGGCCTGAGGTTTGCTGTTACAACGGGTAGAGATGAAGAACGTCAATAAACCGATAGGGAGCAATTAGATGCTGCAGACAAGTCCCAGTGGCCCCGCGCTTGGTGCCCTGTCCCTCGACAGTACCCCCAGGGGGGGCGTAGAACGTAGCGGCAGTAATGCCGAAGATTTTTCGCAAGAGTATGATAAACAAGTAAAAAATGTAGAGTCGCGCGAGCAGGGAAATGGCGTGGAGGAGAGCCGGCCGCCTGTTGCCAAAGGCCGGGATGAGGTTGAGGACAAGCCAGAAGTCACTGCTGAGAGTGAGCAGGTACCCAGTGACGACAGTGACGAGCGGCTGCAGGCGGCAAGCGAGGAGCAGCAGAGCGGCAATACCTTGCCGCTTGAGCAGATGCGCAAGCTGGCTGCCGAGGCCCAGCTGCAGGCAGAGTCACAGGGTGAGGACGAGGCTGTTGAGCCCAGGCTGCAACAGGGCGAGTTAGCCGAACAGCAGGATGCGGCGGCTGAAGAGAGTACCGAGTCCACGGTGGCTATTATTGCTCAGCCGCTGCAGGAGACGGCAAGGGTGGCAAGCGATGCGGTTGTTGCTGCCGGGGTGAAAGAGGTAACGGCGCAGAAGTCTGAGCCCGCTACTAAAACGGCGGTGGCTGCTGCTGGGCTAACATCCGAAGAGCTGGCAGCGGAGGAGGGAGAGTTGCCCGAACTGCAACTTAAACAGCAGGGTAAAGAGGGCGACTTTACCGCGCTGCAGGCACGCCAGTCTAAAGAGGGGCGCGGTGGTGAGATGATGCCGCGTGGTGATCGCGGCTTCGATGCCATGCTGAACAGCATGCCGGGAAGGGGGGCGAGCGCTGCCGCCTCCATTGATACCCTTGTTCCAACTCTGGCACCGCTTGTCGGGCAGGGGGCCGCTAACCCCCTGGCCACCCCTGCCCCGGTTGCGATGACCCTGGCTATGCCGATGCAGCAGGCCAACTGGGGTGGCGCGGTCGCGGAGCGGGTCGTATGGATGACTAATGCCAATATTCAGGAGGCAGAGATCCAGCTTAATCCCCGTGAACTCGGCCCCATTGGCATTAAAGTGACGCTGAATAACGACCAGACCAATGTCAGTTTTGTGGCGCAGAATGCCACGACGCGTGAGGCACTGGAAGCGGCGCTCCCCAGGCTGCGTGAAATGCTTAACGAGAATGGATTACAGCTGGGTCAGTCTGATGTTTCGCAACACAGCTTCAAGGGGCGTGATGGTGAGGCTGAAGATGGCGATGGGCGTGGCGCAAATGGCTCGGCAGATGAGATATTGGAGGGGGAGGGCAACCTGCCTGGGGAGCAGTCGGCGCATGGTGTCGGTTATGTCACCCCCGCCGGACTCGACGCCTTCGCCTGAGTGACAACGGGCTGAACACGAAAACGGGGCTTCGGCCCCGTTTTTTGTGCCTCCGTACTGGGGGCGTCGGGGCAACTGTGTCATACTTTCAATCTACGAATTAATTGATTGCAGAAAGCGACCCCATGTACACAGCCCAAGGGCTGGGCAACGGCGATGCCCTCGTTAACCGTTATGCCCCGCTGGTAAAAAAGATTGCGTATCACCTGATGGGACGTCTGCCCTCAAGCGTGCAGGTGGATGACCTGATTCAGGCCGGTATGCTCGGGCTGCTGGATGCGGCCAACCAGTACAATCCCACCCAGGGTGCCAGCTTTGAAACTTACGCCTCCATCCGCATCCGCGGCTCGATGCTTGATGATTTACGCCGCACCGACTGGGCACCCAAATCGATACATAAGAAGTCACGCGACCTGGCCGAGGCGATTAATCAGGTAGAGCGACAGACCGGTGCCGAGGCGAGCGACCGCGAGGTGGCAGAGGTGATGGGGCTCTCCATGGATGAATACTTCCGCCTGCTGCGTGACACCAGCGTTAGCCGGATGACTAGTGTAGAAGAGCTAGGCAGCAGCGAGGAGGATATCTTCGAGCGTGTTGACAGCCATACCGCGGCGCCGGCAGAGGAGTTGCAACAGCAGGAGTTTCAGGGCCAGCTGGGGGAGGCTATCAAACAGCTGTCCGAGCGCGAGCAGCTGATTATGAGCCTCTACTACGAACAGGAACTCAACCTTAAGGAGATCGGTGCGGTACTGGAGGTAAGCGAATCACGCATCAGTCAGCTCCTCAGCCAGGCCCACGCGCGGCTACGTACAAAATTGCGCGACCACATCGAATAATCCATATAAATCAAGAGGTTTTGCCGCCTGCATCAGGCAGCCTCTGTGTGTTACATTGGCCCCATGAGTCACACTATCAGCAAATCATCCCCGCGCAGTCCAATGTGGGTGTTCGAGGAGAATTTCCGCCTGTTACAGCGCCTGCTGCCTGAGCTGGAGCAGGGGGCAGACCGTTTTATCCTCGCCGGACAGGAGGGAGAGGAACTGGAGCTGCTGATTCTTGAACGCTGCCGCTATACCACCATGGTTTCACTGAACAAACCCTTCGATATTGACGGTGAATGGCTACCGGACCTCTCAATGCAGCTGCGCGTCTATCACGATGCCCGGGTGGTCGAAGTTGCTGCCTACCAGGGCTGTCATCGCATTCCTGCCCGTTACCAGGTAGATAGCCAGGGGAAGCACCACAAAGATGACAAACGCCAGATCAATTTGCTGCTACACGACCTGCTGCTCTACTGCCTGCGCCTGGGCTATCGTGAGCAGCGCGAAGTGATTTAACCCCCCTGTTACAGCTTGACTTTAGGCCCGCCAAACTACATACTTTACAAAATTACTCAGGTATTGTGTTGCCGCTCCCGGTGACATTGATGAAACAGAGAGAGGTATGCAGTCATGGCCTATAGTGACAAGGTTCTGGACCACTACGATAATCCGCGCAATGTCGGCAATTTCGACGACGATGACGACAGTGTCGGCACCGGAATGGTCGGTGCCCCTGCCTGTGGTGATGTCATGCGTCTACAGATCAAGGTCGATGAGTCGGGGGTGATCGAAGATGCCCGCTTCAAGACCTATGGTTGCGGTTCTGCCATCGCCTCCAGCTCACTGGTGACAGAGTGGGTCAAGGGCAAGACCCTGGAAGAGGCGGCGGCGATTAAGAACAGTGAGATCGCCGAGGAGTTGGCACTGCCACCGGTGAAGATCCACTGCTCGGTACTGGCAGAGGATGCGATCAAGGCGGCGATTGATGATTTTCGCGGCAAGAAGGCCCCCTAAAGACCCTTTCACTCCGGCGCGCCCGCCACGCTGAGCGGGCCGTCCAACTCTGCCATAATTGGCGGTATGTTCTGCCTGGATAGGCCATGAACCTGCCCGCCGACCTGTTTCCCGAGTCAGTCTACTGGCTGGACCTTTTTGTCATCAGCTTTATTCTTGTCTGGCAGATGGCCTTCGGTATTATTCAGCCCTTGTGCCGCCCTCGTGATGGCGGTGGTGATCCTCAGTGCCTAGGGCTTGATGCTATGCTGCAGCCCGTATGGCTGGGAGATGCTGGGCAACCGTTATCTTTCCTTTCTTCCGATGATAATCTTCGCCGAGGGCTTCTTTACCGGCATGCTTGCAGCCAGTCTGGTACTGTTCCGCCCCGAGTGGATTGGTTCGTTCATTTGATGACAGACGCTACCTCAATGGGAAATAGCGAAGTAATGAGACCGCAGGAACGCAGCTTTAGCATTAATGGTTTAAATCTGGCGGCACTGGAGTGGCCGGGTGCCGGCCTGCCGATCATCGCATTGCACGGCTGGCTGGATAATGCCGCCTCCTTTGTGCCGCTGGCCAGCTACCTTTCAGGGCACCACCTGCTGGCACTGGATCTGCCCGGTCACGGTCACTCCGACCATCTGCCGGCGCAGGCACACTACCACCTTGCAGATAACCTTCACTGGATTAATGCCGTGGCCGATGCCATGGGCTGGCAGCGTTTTGTGTTGCTCGGTCATTCGATGGGGGCAGCCATCGCCTCGCTGGCGGCAGCGGCGATGCCGCAACGGGTGATCGGACTCAGCCTGATCGATGGTTTGGGGCCTATTGCCCTGACGCCGCAACAGGAGGTGCGTCGGCTGCGTCTACTCTTTTTAAAAACAGCCAGTGCAAAGGGGCGGCGTCCGTTTCATGATATCGCCACAGCGGCGCGTACACGCCAGAAGTACAGCCGTTTTGCGATTAGCCTTGAGGCCGCGACAACGCTGGTGGAGCGTAACCTGCGTATTGTCACTGAGGGTTACGACTGGCGTTATGATGAGGGTGTAAAAGAGCCCTCCAGCCACTACTACAGTGAACAGCAGGTGCAGGGGATCCTTGGTGAAATTGAATCTCCGGCACTACTGATTAGTGGTGAGGATGGGGCGCTCAAAGGGTGGCCGGGGTTTGCTGAGCGTAGGGCCGCACTACCTGACCTGCAACACGAATTATTACCCGGCGGACATCACCTGCATATGGAAACTCCGCAAAGTGTTGCGATGCTGCTGAAGCGTTTTTATGAGCGGCTCGAGGGGGAGACAATTTGATTCTTATCGAATTAATTATTCTTCTGCTGCTGGTTGCGGTAGTCGTTTGGGCGATTCGACCACCGAAACAATAACTTACTCCAGCAGCGCGAGTTTATTCTCGTCTTTAAGTTTGATGTAGGCGAGATAGCGGTCGCGGATCTGGCGCACATAGTTCACCGGTTCGTGGCCACGCACGTAGCCGTGTTTGGCCTCTTTCGCATACTTCTTATTCGACAGTAATAGCATCGCCTTTTCTACGTTGTCGAACCATTTATCCGGATCCCAGCCCTTTTTGCCGGCCAGCTGTCGCGCATCACGCACATGACCGATACCCGCATTGTAGGCGGCAAGGGCAAACCAGGTGCGCTCGCCGATATCGAGCTCAGGCTCGAAACGTTTGAGTAGCCAGTTGAGGTACTGCACCCCGGCGTGCAGACCGGTGTCGGGATCGCGCAGGTTTTTAATGCCAAACTCCTTGGCGGTGCGTGGCATGACCTGTAGCAGCCCCAGCGCCCCCACCCATGATTTTGCCTTGGGGTCGAAACGGCTCTCCTGATACATCTGCGAGACGATCAACCGCCAGTCAAAGCCGTAGTGTTCGGCGTGTTTGATCACCAGCTCGTCGTAGGGCGAGAGGGCGTTGTTCTCGGCAGTATCGGCACGCTCCTCAAGGTGGCGCTGAATGCGTTTGGAGTTTGTGAAGTATTTCTTGTAGGTGACGTTGTAGAAAAGCCCCCGATACTCTTTTTTGTGAAAGGTGTTGATCGCCTGCAGCAGCCTGGGGTTATCCTCACGTACGACCCAGCCGTGCTGGCGCTCCTGCAGGGCGAAAGCGGCACGAATATCCTCGCGCCAGGTCAGTTCGATATCGAGGATATGGCTGTCAGCTACAGTAAGGTCAATCTCGCCACGGGCAACCTGTGCGATGAGATCCTCCGTCTCCAGCTCTTCGGGGGCAGCAATAAGCTCAAATTCGATGCCCAGCTGCTGCAGTGCCTCCATACTTTGCCAGTAGGAGCTGCTGCGGCGCACCACTACGCTCCTTCCCGCCAGCTGGTCAGGCTTGTCGATGGCGTCGTCACTGCGGCTGACCACAATTTCGGAGATGGTGTTGTAGGGGCGAGAAAAACGGACCCCCTCCCGTTGGCGTTGATCGGTGTCGGTCATGGCGGCTGCGATAATGTCGCCTTTACCCTGTTTCAGCCAGGGGATCAGCAGGTCGCGGCTGGGTGGCACCACCATCTCAAGACGTAGCTTATGCTGATCGGCAAAACGTTTTGCCAGTTCAAATTCAAAGCCATGTAGCTCTCCACGCCAGAGAAAATAGGTGCTGGCGTTATTACGGGTGAGTACACGCAGCACCTGGTGGTCTTTGATTTTTGGCAGATCGGCCTGTGAGATGAACTCACCGTTGGCCCCCAGGTGGTGTCGGCCGAGAAAATCGTTAATGCTGGTGAGCAGGGCGTTGTTGTCCTTGTTTACCGCCCAGGCAATCGGGCGCACCGGGCCGATATCGAAGCCGATCTCAATGTTGTTATTTTCAGGTAGCGTCTTCAACTGGTTACTGTCCGCCACGGCCAGGTCATAACTGCCATCTACAACCCCCTTAATGATCTGCTCGGTGGGGATACCCTCATTAATTTCGATGATCTCAAAGGGGGGCTGAAAACGTCTTTTCTGCAGCCTGCTCAGGGTGTCAAAGTAGGCATCGGAGCGGTGTACCGCTACCTTTCTTCCCTCCAGTTCATGGGCGCTCTTTGGTGTATCTCCACGGCGGCCAATAAGCTGTTCGTGAACGAAGGCGATGGGGGAGGTGAAGTTGACCTGTTCTTTACGTTGATCGGTGACAGTGAGGTTATTGACGATGATATCGCCCTTGCCGGCGAGCAGAGAGGGGAGTAACTGGTCGTAGTTGTCGATATAGATCTTGGTGATATCGGTTCCGCTTGTCTCTGCATAGAGGTCCAGCAGGCGGTATTCGTCGTTATTGGGCAGGCCGCTACGCGGCAGATAGTCCAGTCCTTGCGGGTGGCTAGGCAGAATCACCCGTAGTGTCGGGCGTGGCCCTTCGTTGTCGCCCTTTGCGGTTACCTGGGCAGGCTCATCATTACTGCAGCTAGCCAGCAGCAGGGCGGTGAAGAGGATGACAAGGTAGCGAAGCATTTTTGACACGGCCATTAAGACTCTCTGTTTGGTATAGACCCGGTGCATTCTACCCTTTAGGCTCGATGCAGTGTAAGTCTGTAAGCGATGCTCTGTGGCATGTAGAATAGTTGCCCTTGTTAAGAGTAATAAAGCCCTGTTTTGATGATAAAGCAACGTCTGGTTGAATATATAAAGCTTACCCGGCTCGACCGCCCTATTGGCATCTATCTGGTGCTGTGGCCCACCCTGTGGGGGCTGTGGGTGGCTGCACAGGGTGAGCCACAGCCGCTGGTACTGGTGGTGTTTCTGGGCGGTGTGGTATTGATGCGCTCGGCAGGCTGTGCCATCAATGACTACGCAGACCGTGATATCGACCTGCATGTAGCCCGTACCAAAGAGCGGCCGCTGGCACGCCGGGCAATCGCACCGAAGGAGGCGCTCGGGGTGTTTGTGGTGCTTAGCCTCATCGCCTTCTTGCTGGTGTTGCAGCTCAATAGCCTGACTATCCTGCTCTCTATTCCGGCGGTGTTCCTCGCCGGTAGCTACCCCTTTATGAAGCGTTACACGCACCTGCCACAGGCCTATCTTGGGGTCGCCTTTGGCTGGGCCGTGCCGATGGCCTTTGCCGCTGAGACCGGTGAGGTTCCGCATGCCGCCTGGCTATGGTTTATGGCTACCGTATTGTGGGCACTGGCCTATGACACCATGTATGCCATTGCCGATCGCGAGGATGACCTGAAAATCGGGGTTAAATCCACGGCCATCCTGTTTGGCCGCTTCGACCGCCTGGCCATCGGTGTGATGCAGTTGCTGGTACTGGCAGTACTGGTGCAGGCAGGCCTTAGTTTTGAATTACGCTGGCCCTATTACACGGGTTTGTTGCTGGCGAGTATTTTTAGCGTTTATCAGCAATACCTGATTCGCGAGCGTGAGCCGCAGCGCAGTTTTAAGGCCTTTCTTAATAACCACTACTTTGGGATGGTGGTGTTTATCGGTATAGTTGTCAGCTACCTCATAGACTAAGAACAAGGCCGCAGAGGCCACTACGAATAAGAAAACCGGAGTGTTTGTATGAATTTAACCCCACTGCGTTTGATCCTTCTGATCGGTCTGCTACTTAGTGTACTGAGTGGCTGTAGTCATCGGAGTCATCGCACGTACCAGACCGTTTCAGTACCCCAGCCCAGCTACCCGAGTGTTATCTATCTGCAGCTTTCCGACGGCAGTTTCTACTTCAAGGGGAAGCCGTACCGCTACCACCGACAGGCGTTCCAGTTAAAGCACGGTGAGAGCAGGAAGCTGACCCTGGTAAGTAGCCACGGTAAGTATCCACGCAAAACCACGGTGTGGGTGCGCTACGACAAAGGCCGGGTCATGCTGGGTGATGGCAAGCGTTATTTCCAAAGCTTTAATTATCGTAAGGCCTGGCACAACGGTGAACACTACCAGGGGGTAAGGCTGCGTAGTGGTGGTGTTCACCTGGATAATGTTGCGTTATCTATTGGCTCTAAGCCGATTAAAAGAAACGTTGTTAAGTACCAGAAGGATTCTAAATGCTATGGCAAGGGATGCGGCTCTGTAGCGGCTGATACCGTAGAAAAGGAGAGCAGGGTTGATTGGGATAAACAGAAGTCAAACCGGTCAGACCGAGTAGAGCGGCGCAAAGAGAGAAGACTGGAACTCGCCCGTCTGAAGCGTGAAGAGGCGAAGGAGGAGCGTGAGCAGGCGAAGGAGGAGCGTAAGGACCAACGTGAAGGGACGAAAGAAGAGCGTAAGGATAAACGCGAAGACGCGAAAGAAGAGCGTAAGGAAAATCGCAAAGGCGCGAAAGAGGAGCGTAAGGATAAACGCGAAGACGTGAAAGAAGAGCACAAGGAAAATCGCAAAGACGCGAAAGAGGAGCGTAAGGCAAAGCGCGAAGACGCGAAGCAGGAACGAAAAGAGAAGAAAGAGGAACAGACTAAAGAAAAGAAGGAAAAGCACGAAGAGGCGAAGGAGGAACATAAAGAGGATAAGGGGGAGCGTACTAAAGAGAAGAAGGAGAAACGCGAAGGGGCGAAAGAGGAGCGCGCTAAAAAGAAAGATGAGAAGGTGAATAATAAGAAAGAAAAGAACAGGGAGAAAAGGAATAAGGGCGATAAAGAAAAGGATGGCAAGGAAAAGGATGGCAAGGAAAAGGGCGACGAGGATGAAGGTAACAAGGCCAATAACGACAAGGCCAACAACGACAAGGCCAACAACGACAAGGCCAATAACGACA
>JBFFJV010000043.1:0-12790 GCA_041555695.1 Thiohalomonadaceae bacterium
TCGCTGAACTACCAGTGGTTGATGCCCAGCGCGTGGAAGACATCCGCAGCGCAATCGCCAGCGGAGAGTATGAGGTCAATCCGGCTAATATCGCCGAGAAGATGCTCAGCTTCGATGCAGAATTGAACGGCTAAGCATCAACTGAATGATGGATAAGCTTCAAGCAAGATTTGCACAGATATTGCAGAGCGAGCTGGATCAGCTGCTCCTGCTTGAGGCTGTTCTTGGTCAGGAACACGAGGGCCTGAAGCTGCGTGATGCTGATGCCATTGCTAAAAATACTAAACAAAAACAGGATCTTATAAGCGCTATTGAGGCTTTGGGCCGGGAGCGACAGGGGCTACTTCAGGGTGCCGGTCTGGGTAATGATCAGGAGGCGACCCTTGCCTTCATTGATGCCGAACCACAGCTGCGTAGCAAGTGGGATGAGCTGGAAGCCGTACTGCTGCGTTGTCAGAAGCAGAACCAGATCAATGGCATGTTGCTGGAGAAGGGAAAACAACAGACTCAGCAGATACTGGGCATTCTCCTCGGTGAGGGGAGTCGCAAAGAAACCGAACTCTATGATGCCAAGGGCAGCACTTCCTCTTCCTTTTTGAATGGTCGATCCGTTAAGGTATAGCCTCTACAGCTACTGAGTCCCCAACGGGGCCATGGATTGCACCCTTGAGTGATACCCCCGGTAATCCCCACAGTGAAAGCCCGCCAGAAATCATAACGGCGCGTAGCTATATTGCCGCATTGCTGCAGCGAACAGTGAGCGAACGCTTACTGGTTAGTGTGAAATTCTCCGCAGAACAGCTCGACCCTGTTACCTCCACTGTGCTTCAAGTTCTTCCTCACGAAGGTCAACTCCTGTTTGATGAGTTCTTTCCCCAGCCCTCTGCGCAGGCACTAACTGCTGGTAGCACGATTAGTGTCGCAGTTAGATTTGAGGGGGCCAGCCTGCAATTCAGTGCAGTCATTGACTCACTACAGGAGGAGGGCGGTTTGCGCCTGTGGCGTGTCGTGTTTCCAGAATCGGTCAAATACTGGCAGGCACGTAGTGAGCATCGTGTTGTGGTCACTGCGCTGGCGATCCCGGTACGCCTCTATGTAGGGGAGGGTGTCGTGCTGAAGGGACAGCTGCAGGATTTGTGCACCCAGGGGGTTGGCCTGCGTCTGGCCAAGATGGCTGGCTTGAAGCGGGGTAAGGCCTACCGGTGCAGCATTGATCACAGTGATGATGAAAGTGTGGAGATCGAGATAGAACCGAGCCGGGCCACGAAAGTTGCCGGAGCCCTACCTGTTCTGTTGGGGGCGCACCTTCACAATATGAGTCGGCATGATATGGGGCAATGGCAGCGTTTTGTCGCCGAAATTGAGCGGCGCCTGCTACGTAAGCACTAATTGTTGCTCATCGGGGTTAGCGAAACCCCGCCCGGCAATGCTAGAATCCTCCTCCACACTTATTTGCCCCGATAGCTCAGCTGGATAGAGCGTCCCCCTCCTAAGGGGAAGGCCAGAGGTTCGAATCCTCTTCGGGGCACCAGTTTACCTTCCCGCTACCCCGTTTATTGTTCGCTACCGTGATGTACTTCCAGGTAGCATCGTCAAATACTTGACCCTCCTTGTTTCTTACCGTTCTTTGTATGGCAGCTGTTGTCAGAATGGCGGCAGTTTCTTGCCGCTTTCGCTTTTGTGCTTGCCGCTACCTTCTGTAACTCACTGTAAATAATCGAATTAATGTAGTGGCATGGTGATTGCTTTAACTTCTGCAAAGGTTTCATTTGCGGAGTTAGGTAGATGCCAGGTTTAGACAATGCGTTGGGGTTACACGAGGCCGCGCTCAGGGTGCGGGCGCAGCGGATGGAGACTCTCTCCTCCAATCTCGCCAATGCCGATACGCCTAATTACAAGGCGCGCGATATCGATTTTAAGGCGGTATTGAGTGACTACCAGTCCAACAGCGTCCCGGCCTCGGCGCTGAAGACCACCCATGCTAACCACCTGCAACAGTCGGGTGGGGTGATGGGAGCGACTCTGCAGTATCGCAACCCGATACAGCCTTCTATTGATGGCAATACCGTCGATACACAGGTGGAGAAGGGTAAGTTTATGGAAAACGCGCTGCAGTACCAGGCGACTCTGCAGTTTATTGATGGTCGCATCAGAACCCTGCGCAAGGCGATAAGAGGAGAGTAGTTATGTCCATGTTTAAGGTATTCGACGTAGCCGGTTCGGCCATGAGTGCACAGTCGCTACGTCTTAATGTCACTGCCAGCAATATGGCTAATGCCAACAGCGTTAGTTCCAGCGAGGGCGAGACCTATCGCGCACGTCAGCCGGTATTTGCGGCGATGCTGGAGCAGGCAAACGGTGGACAGCAGGCCAATGTTGGGGTGCAGGTTAAGGGTATCGTCGAGAGTCAGGCGCCGCTGCAGCGTCAGTTCAACCCTAATCACCCGATGGCCAATGAGGAGGGGTATGTCTTTATGCCCAACGTCAATGTGGTGGAGGAGATGGCCAATATGATCTCCGCCTCACGCTCCTACCAGAGCAATGTCGAGGTCATCAACACGGCCAAACAGTTGATGATGAAAACACTCACCATGGGCCAATAAAAAGGGACTGAATGATGAGTACTATCGAGCCAACCAGCAGTAATCCCTACGAGGCACTGGGCCTTAGCTCCAGCAAGACCGAGGCGGCGGGAAGCGATGATATGCAGGATCAGTTCATGACCCTGATGTTGACGCAGATGAAGAACCAGGACCCTTTGAAGCCGATGGAGAATGGTGAGTTTCTGGCCCAGCTGGCGCAGTTTAATACCGTGACCGGGGTACAGGAGTTGCAGCAATCGTTTGAAAATTTTGCCCTCTCCATGCAGACCAATCAGGCACTTCAGGCATCGAGTCTGGTGGGGCGTGAGGTCTCTGTTCCGGGCCCAGAGGTGATGTTCAATAGCGGCAGCAACGTGGAGGGTGAGGTGATGCTGCCCTCCAGCACCAACAATTTGCAGTTGAGTATCTACGATGGTAGCGGACAGCTGGTTCGTACTATCGGCATGGGCACTCAGGCTGCCGGTGAGATCCCCTTTAGCTGGGACGGCCTTGCCAGTGATGGCACACCGATGCCCAGTGGTGTTTATCAGCTCAGCGCTGAGGCGATGATCGATGGTGCTCCCACCGCGTTGGCCACCAAGGCCTATGCCACCGTGGACTCGGTGAGCATGGCGGGCGGCTCCCAGGGGATTCAACTTAATTTAGCGGGAATCGGCACGGTGCCGTTCTCGGATGTACAACAGGTTAAATAACCGCATAGCAGAGGTGACATAGTCATGGCTTTCCAAACAGCACTTAGTGGGCTTAATGCCGCATCAGGTAACCTTAACGTTACCGGTAATAATATTGCTAATGCCAGCACCACTGGCTTTAAAAAATCACGTGCCGAATTTTCCGATGTCTATGCGGTAAGCTTTGGCGGTACAGCGTCAAACGCCACCGGAAGCGGTGTGCGCATGTCCAGCGTGGATCAGCAGTTTCAGCAGGGTAATATCGACTTTACTGAGAGTAATCTGGATTTGGCGATTAGTGGCGATGGCTTCTTCACCCTTAGCGATGGCGGAGAGATGGTGTATAGCCGCGCCGGTGCCTTTAGTGTCGATAAGGATGGCTATGTGGTCAACTCTCATGGTCAGGTGTTGCAGGCCTACGATGTGGATCAGACTACAGGTCTGGTGAGTAACTTCACGCCACAGGACCTGCAGCTGAATATGGGGGCTAATCCGGCCTCGGCTACCACCCGTATTGATGCCAACCTGAATTTGGATGCCGGTGTCGTTCCGATTGATAGCGTTGCCTACCCGGCACTGGATATCAATGACCCGAATAGTTACACCTTCTCCACCACCACCACTATATTTGACTCACTGGGGGTGCAGCATGAGGCGACACTCTACTTCCGTCGCGATGATGATTTTGCCAGCGTTCCGGTAAACAACTGGGAGGCGACCATGGTGGTCACCGATACCGATGGTACGGTGCATATTGCCGATACGGAGACCATTGAGTTCGCCAGTGACGGTAGTCTGTTGAGCACCGGTGACATCGACTTTTTTGATGGTGCGCCGGATGCCAATGCCAACTCTGCCGCAGCGATGTTTGTGGCCGGTGCCGGTGCCTGGACCCCCTCAACCGGTGCCGCGACGATGACGGCGTTCCCGCTCAACCTGTCAGGCACCACGCAGTTCGGCGCCAACTCTACGGTAAATAGCCTGTCACAGGATGGTTTCACTACCGGTCAGTTGAGTGGCCTTTCGGTAGACCCGACCGGCGTGGTATTTGCCCGCTATACCAATGGACAGGCGCTCAGTCTGGGGGCAGTTGCCATTGCCAATTTCGCCAACCCTCAGGGTCTGACGCAGCTGGGTGACAGCAACTGGGCGCAGAGTTTCGAGTCCGGTGCGCCACTGGCGGGTCAGGCCGGTAGCGGTACCTTCGGTCTGGTTCAGTCCGGTGCGCTGGAGGCCTCTAACGTTGATATCTCCAAGCAGCTGGTCAATATGATCATCGCGCAACGTGACTTTCAGGCCAATGCCAAGATGATCAGCACCGAGGATCAGATAACCCAAACCATCATCAATATCCGTTAAATATTGATGTCAGCACGTGAGGTGATGTGATGGACCGTATGCTCTATTTAGCGATGACCACTGCCAAGCAGACGATGCATGCGCAGTCGGTCAATAGTAATAATCTGGCCAATGCGACCACCACCGGTTTCAAGGCGGATCTGGAGCAGTTTCGCAGCATGCCGGTCTACGGGCAGGGTATGCCGAGTCGCGTCTATGCCATGACCGAGCGTCCCGCCACCGATTTCAATCCCGGCACGTTTAACACCACCGGGCGCGATCTTGATATGGCCATTCGTGGCGAAGGATGGATGGCGGTGCAGACACCTGAGGGCGGTGAGGCCTATACCCGTGCCGGCGACCTGCGTGTGGATGCCAGTGGTATTCTCACCACCGGTGCCGGCCACCCGGTAGTGGGCAATAACGGTGGTCCTATCGTGGTGCCGCCAGCCGAGGCGATTGAAATCGGTGCCGACGGCACGATCTCTATTCGCCCCGTCGGTCAGGCCCCTAACGTGCTGGCTGAGGTGGACCGTATCAAACTGGTTAATCCCAACATTGATGACATCACCAAGGGCAAGGATGGCTTGATTCGAATGAAGCAGCAGGGGGAGGTGGCCCCGGCCGATGCATCGGTGCAACTGATCTCCGGTGCGCTGGAGGGGAGTAACGTCAATACCGTCGAGGCGATGGTAAAGATGATCGAACTGCAACGTCAGTATGAGATGCAGGTGAAGATGATGAATACCGCCAAGGAGAATGACGCAGCCGCCTCTTCTATCATGAAAATGGCATAAACCTTGCTGTGTAATTACTAAGGACGCAAAAGCGTCAAAATAATTGCACAGATTAGCGAGGTGAATGTCATGAATCCGGCACTGTGGATCGCAAAAACAGGACTCGAAGCACAACAGACCAAGATGGGCGTGGTGTCCAATAACCTGGCGAATGTCAGCACCACCGGTTTCAAGCGTGATCGCGCAATCTTCGAAGACCTCCTCTATCAGAATGTTCGCCAGCCCGGTGCCCAGAGCAGCCAGGACACCACCCTGCCTTCCGGCCTGTTGCGAGGCACCGGTGTACGCACCGTCGCGACAGAAAAACTCCATACCCAGGGCAATATTGTACAAACCGACAATGCGCTGGATATGGCGATCGACGGGCGTGGTTATTTCCAGATCCTGCGCCCTGATGGCACCCTGGGTTACAGCCGCGACGGTAGTTTTCAGATGGATGCACAGGGACAGATGGTCACCTCCAGTGGTTACCTGTTGCAGCCTGCCATTACTATTCCGAATAACGCCCAGAGCATTACCATCGGTGCCGACGGTGTGGTTTCGGTACTGGAGCCGGGTAACTCTGCACCCACTCAGGTAGGTACGGTGCAGCTGGCTGATTTTGTTAACCCATCCGGGCTGCAGGCGATGGGGCAGAACCTGTTTATGGAGACCGCCTCCAGTGGTGCGCCGCAGTTAGGTAACCCCGGTATCGGGGGGCTGGGCGGGATCGCTCAGGGCTCACTTGAGACCTCCAACGTTAATGTGGTGGAGGAGATGGTGAGCATGATTGAGACGCAACGCGCCTACGAGATCAACTCCAAAGCGATATCCGCAGCCGATCAGATGCTGCAATACATCAACAATAATTTGTAAGTTGCTTGATGTAACCACGAGGCAATGATGATGCGAACTCCATTTAAGTTGAAAAAGGCAGCTCTGCTGGCGGTTGTTGTGGCAGCAAGCGGCTGTGCCAGCAACTCACCAAAAGATAATCGTGCCGAGTACGCCCCAACCTATCCGGTGGCGGCGCAGATCCCGCAGGATAATAGCGGTTCTATCTACAAGGTCGGTTTCGGTATCAACCTGTTCGAGGACACCAAGGCACACCGTGTTGGCGACCTGATCACGGTGATGCTCAGTGAGAGCACCACGGCACAGAAGTCGGCCAGCACCTCCAGCTCCAAGGATCAAAATATCGACTTTCCTACGCCGACGCTGATGGGCATGCCATTTACCCATAATGGTCGTGAGATCCTCAATAACGAAGTGGCAATGGGCAATGACTTTAGCGGTGATGGTTCCAGCAGCCTGAGCAACAGTCTTAACGGCAGTATTACCGTATTCGTCGCTCAGGTGATGCCCAACGGTAACCTGATGATTCGAGGAGAGAAGAAGTTGACCCTCAATCAGGGGGATGAATTTATCCGCATTACCGGCATTGTGCGTCCGATGGATGTCAGCCCCGATAACACGGTGGCCTCTACCAAGGTGGCGAATGCCGAGATCTTCTATAGCGGTGACGGTGCGATTAACGATGCCAACCGCATGGGCTGGCTGGCGCAATTCTTCAACGGCTCGTTGTGGCCCTTTTAGAGCGGAGAGCTGAACGATGAAAATACAATCTGTGTTAATGCTCTGCCTGATGATGGCTGCACCGCTGGTGCAGGCCGAGCGTATCAAGGACCTGGCCGATGTGGCCGGGGTGCGCTCTAACCAGTTGCTGGGTTACGGCCTGGTGGTGGGTCTGGATGGCAGTGGCGATCAAACCAGCCAGACCCCGTTTACTGTGCAGAGCTTGAAAAGCATGCTGAACCAGCTGGGTATCTCGATTCCGCCCGGTGTTAATCCGCAGGTAAAGAATGTGGCGGCGGTTACGGTGAGTGCAGTGCTGCCTGCCTTTAGCAAGCCGGGACAGAATATTGACGTTACCGTCTCTTCCATCGGCAATGCCAAGAGCCTGCGTGGTGGCACCCTGCTGATGACCCCCTTAAAGGGTGCCGATGGTGAGGTTTATGCCCTGGCACAGGGGAATCTGGTGGTTGGCGGTTTCGGGGCCGAGGGCAGTGACGGCTCCAAGATCACGGTCAATGTGCCCAGTGTCGGGCGTATTCCCAACGGTGCCAGTGTAGAGCGTGCCGTGGCCAATGGCTTTAATCAGGGTAACTTTCTTACCCTTAATCTGCACCGTGCCGACTTTACTACCGCCAATCGTCTCTCCACGGCGATTAACGATGTCATCGGCCCCGGTACCGCCAGTGCACTGGATGGCTCTTCGGTGCGGGTGAATGCACCCCTCGACTCTGCACAGCGAGTCTCCTATATCGCAATGCTGGAAAACCTGCAGGTGCAACCCGGTGAGGCGGCAGCCAAGATTATCGTCAACTCACGTACCGGTACCGTGGTGATTGGCAAGAACGTCAAGGTGATGCCAGCTGCGGTCTCCCACGGCAGCATGACTGTGACCATCAGTGAAGAGCCGACTATCAGCCAACCCGGCCCGCTGGCCGGTGGACAGACCGCGGTCGTACCCGGCAGCGATATTGCCATTGAGGAGGAGAACAACCGTATGTTCCTGTTCGACCCCGGTGTCGACCTGCAGGAGATCGTACGCGCCGTTAATCAGGTGGGGGCAGCCCCCGGTGACCTGATGGCGATTCTTGAAGCCTTGAAAGAGGCCGGCGCCCTGCGCGCTGAGCTCATCGTCATCTAAGGCCGGAACGATGCTTGGTTCCGAACTGAAAAATGCCACGGTCTATACCGACTTTCAGGGCCTCTCCAATCTGCGCCGCGAGGCGGGGCAGAATAGCGAGCAGGCACTGGAGAAGACGGCCAAGCAGTTCGAGGCGCTGTTTGTGCAGATGATGCTAAAGAGCATGCGTGAGGCGGGACAGGGGGAGGGGCTGTTCGATAGTGAGCAGAGCAACCTCTATCGCGATATGTATGACAAACAGTTGAGCCTTCACCTCACCGAGCAGGGGGAGGGGATAGGGCTGGCGAAGATGATGGTGCAGCAGCTTAAGAGCACCCTGCCGCCACAGACAGCTGCCGAGTCGAACCCGGTTGGAGAAGGGTTTAGCGTCCCCGAACGCGGCCTGACACAGTTTGAATTAAAGACTGCGCCGGTGAAACCGCTCGTGGACAGGGGCGTGGATAGCGTTGAGAGCGAGAGCGCTGTCACCGTTAAGCCGCCTGCACCGCTTTCATTTAACTCGCCCGAGCAGTTTGTCGCCACGCTTGCCCCCTATGCAGAGCAGGCGGCGCAGCGACTGGGGGTGGATCCCAGGGCGCTGGTGGCCCAGGCGGCACTGGAGACCGGTTGGGGCAGGGCGGTAATCAGCCACCCGAACGGCTCCAGCAGCTTCAACATGTTCAATATTAAGGCGGACGGCCGCTGGGAGGGGGAGCGGGTGGCAAAACCTACCCTGGAGTACCGGCAAGGTATTGCCGCCAGGGAAATGGCCCAGTTTCGCTCCTATGGCTCACTGGAAGAGAGTTTCAATGACTACGCCGACTTTTTGACCCGCTCGCCACGCTACGCCGAGGCGCTGCAGCACGCTGGTGACGCAGAGCGCTATGTCGAGTCGTTACAGGATGCGGGGTATGCCACAGACCCCGCCTACGCCCAGAAGATTAAACGCATTATGTCCGGGGAAACCCTGGCTGCGGTGGGTGTATTAAAGGAAACGGAACAAGGGACGCTATCTAAAGGATAAATATTGGCATAAAAATTGATGCTAAATCTGATAGATAGATAATTTTGACGCAGTAAGGTAATCGAGGGTAGGCGGCTATGGCTGACCTGTTGGGAATTGGAACATCGGGGTTGTTGGCGTATCAGAACGCACTGAACACCACCAGCCACAATATCTCTAACGTCAACACCGAGGGCTATAGTCGCCAGCGGGTTGAGTTGGACACGCGTATTCCGCAAGCCTCGGGTGCCGGTTTCTTCGGTCAGGGGGTCTATGCCAGCAATGTAGAGCGTGTCTACGACGAGTTTCTGGTTAAGCAATTACGCACCTACACCTCCAGTAGCAATCGTGCTGAGGTCTATCACGATCTCTCCAGTCAGATCGACAACCTGCTGGCCGACCCTCAGGTGGGGCTGGCCCCCTCGCTGGACGAGTTCTTCAGCTCCTTGCAGTCCGTGGCCGATAGCCCCAGCTCAATCCCGGCCCGCCAGGCGATGCTCAGCACTGCCGAGTCGTTGGTCGACCGTTTTCACTATATCGACCAGCGCCTGCGTGACCTCAAGACTCGCGCCAACAATCAGCTGGAGTTCACCGTGGGTGAGGTGAACAAGCTGGCCGAATCGCTGGCGACCATCAACCAGGAGATCTCGGTACAGATGGCCGCGGCCGGCGGTAAGCCACCCAATGACCTGCTGGATCAGCGCGATACCCTGATCAAGCAGCTTTCCGAGCACGTGAATGTCAGCACGGTGAACCAGGATAACGGCATGGTGAATATTTTCATCGGTTCCGGTCAGGGATTGGTGGTAGGCAGTAATGCAACCCAGTTGAGTATTCGTTCCGATGAGTTCTTCCCTGATCGTAATGCGGTGGTGTTGGGGAATCCTGCCACTGGACCGGATATCAGCGGCCTGCTGGGAGATGGTTCGGTGGGAGGGGTTCTGGATTTTATGGACAATGTCCTGACCCCCACCCAAATTTCCTTCGGCAGGCTGGCGATGGGCATGGCCGACGCGTTTAATGAGCAGCACGCACTGGGGCTGGATCTGAAGGATAACGCCGGTACCGATTTTTTCCGTGCACCGGCCCCTACCGCCTTTGGCTCCTTCAACAACACCACCAATGCCCTACCCACCCTGACGCTGGTCGATGTGGCAGCACTGGGGACCGATGAATATCTGATTGAGTTTGACGGGGTCGCTACCTGGAGCGCGCTTAATATGCGCACCAACGCCGTTACTACCCCACTGGGAGTCACGACCATTGACGGGGTGCAGGTGGATGTCACCACTATTGGTGCCGTAGCGGGGGATACCTACCGCTTTGTGTTGAGTCCAAGTGCCCAGGCGGCACGGGATATTGGGCTGGTGATTGATGACCCTTCCAAGATAGCTGCTGCCGGTCTTCTCCGTGGGGGGGAGGCGGTGGATGCCAACGGCCAGCCGCTGGTGCCCAATGCCGGTACCGGCTCTATTGATGAGATCGTGGTTTCCGATAATGCGCTTTATCCGCTCGCCGCCGATATCACCATGACTTATGATGATGTTAATAACTGGTTTGTGCTGGGTGGTGCGGCGGCAGGTACCCTGGCCTACGATCCGGCTACTGACAACGGTCAGCTGAGTGCCCCTTTCGTGGTCGGTGGCACCAGTATCCAGCTGCGCCTTTCTGGTAACCCGCAGACCGGTGATCAGTTTACTGTTGGCAATAACAGTGGTGCTGTGGCAGATAACCGCAATGCGCTGGCGCTGGGGGCTCTGGGCAGTGCGGATATCCTTATTGGTGGTACCTCATCCCTGCAGGGTGCCTATGGTCAAATGATTGCCGATGTGGGGGCCAAGACGCATCAGGCCGAGGTGACATTGGGGGCACAGACCACCCTACTGAATCAGGCCGCGGCTTCAGTTAGTGCCGTATCAGGTGTTAACCTCGACGAAGAGGCGGCTAATTTATTACGTTTTCAGCAGGCCTACCAGGCTAATGCACAGATGATTAGTGCAGCGGACAACTTGTTTCAGACATTGCTTGATGCAGTGAGGAGGTAGTAGCGATGCGAATCTCTACCAATGTAATGCAGATGAATAGCCTTAACTCGATGCTGGAGCAGCAGTCTGGGCTGCACCAGACGCAGCTGCAGCTCGCCTCGGGAAAACGCATCCTCAGCCCCTCGGATGATCCGACTGCCTCGGCCCTGTCGGTCGATTTGAATCAGTCGAAGCAGCAATTCAGCCAGTATCAGGACAACATCTCCTACGCCAAGTCACGCCTGTCGATGGAGGAGACCTCACTGGCCACGGCAGTAAATATCCTGCAGCGGGTACGTGAACTGGCGGTGCAGGGCAGCAGTGATAACTACAACGCGGAGCAGCGCCAGGCCCTTGCCGTTGAGGTGCGCCAACGCCTTGATGAGATGATGGGTATCGCCAATACTAAAGATGCGAATGGTGACTATCTCTTTTCCGGAGGTAAAGGGGCGACCATTCCCTTCGGCGTCAAGGGTAGTGCAGTGGTGGGCGGTCTTACCTATAACGTTTATGGCTATGATGGCGATCAGGTGCAGCGCAAACTCCAGGTCGGTCCTGAGCGCCGCATTGCGGACAGTGATCATGGCTTTGATGTGTTTATTAATCTGCGTGATGCCAATGGCGTGCAGATGGATGTCTTCGCCATGATTGATGAAATGTCGGTAGCGCTGGAAAATGATGTGATGACATCCAAACCCATTGGCGATATCGATAACGCCATTGTGCAGATGACACAAATTCGAGCCAGTGTAGGCTCGCGGCTTAATGCGCTGGATACTCAGGAGTCGGTAAATGGCGACTTTCTGACACGCATCGAGGAAACCATGTCAGATATGCATGATCTGGATTATGCTGAGGCGATTACGAGACTGAATAGTGAAATGGCCGGTCTGGAAGCCGCGCAACAGGCCTATGGTAAAGTGCAAGGCCTATCACTATTTAACTACCTGTAGTTCTGGCCACGGCAGGTAGATGCTGTTGACGTCTTGGTTGTCGTGCCGTTGTAACAAACAAGTTCACACCAGATAAGAAAAAAGTAGTGCTAACCTGATGATGTAAGGTGCCTGTAACGGTCCTCTGTTCTCCTGATAGATTTTTAGCGATGAAGGCAGGCTTAGCTGTCATTCAATGCTATAAAGAAGTATGTGGTTGTAGTTGGACAAGATAAATCACAATAGGGATGGTGAGCACGAGAGAGCAGGTACCAGTTGGAACGTATAGGCGATGTTCAATAGTCAGGGCCGCAGAGTGAAAAAATACTGATGAAAATACTGGTTGTTGGTGCAACTGGAATGCTTGGTCAAACACTTGCTGTACGTGCAGAGCTGGCTGGGTATCGAGTCTTTAGAGCTTCTCGCAATTCAGAGGAAATCCCACTTGATATCACCTGCGACGATGATATACGTCGCGCATTGAACGATTGTTCACCAGATATTCTGATTAATGCCGCAGCAATGACGAATATAGCATTGTGTGAGTCTCAGCCTGAGATGGCAGAACTCATCAATGGGGATGCTGTTTGCAAGCTCGCATCTGCATGTCGTGACAGAGGTATTTATTTCGTACAGATATCAACAGATCACTATTTCTCAGGCGATGTAGACATGCTACATGATGAAGAGTCCCATGTGCACCTTCATAATGTCTACGCAAAAACCAAATATGCTGGAGAGCATTGCGCCA
>JBFFJV010000044.1:0-12667 GCA_041555695.1 Thiohalomonadaceae bacterium
CCGCTCAAGAATATTGAGCATGGTGATGAGGGCGACACCGCCGGAGGAGGGGGGCGGCACGCTGGTGATGGTGTAGACGCCGTAGCGACCCTTCAACGGTTGGCGCTCGACTACCCGATAGCCTGCCAGGTCCTGCAGGCTCCAGATGCCGCCGTTGTCCAGTACCGCCTTGACCATCGCCTGCGCCACCCTGCCACGGTAGAAGCCGTCGTGTCCGTGCTCTGCCATTGCCTCAAGGGTGGCGGCAAGGTCAGGTTGTTTTATGTGATAGCCAGGTTTGGGCACTTCACCCCCCTCCAGAAAGATAGCCGCCGCCTCGGGCGAGGCCTTGAGTGCCCCCTTTCGCCAGCCTGCCATCTTCTGATAGTGGGGCGTGACGGCAAAGCCCTCCCGCGCCAGCCGGATCGCCGGGGCCAGGGTCCGGGAGAGCGGCAACCTGCCGTAGTTGTTGGCGATGTGTGCCAGGGCCGCTGGTTCACCGGGGATCCCGGCGGCCAGCGGGCCGTCCATCGACAGGCCGGGGATGATGTCGCCCTTCTCATCCAGGTACATATCGCGGTGCGCCCTGCCGGGGGCGGTCTCGCGCCCGTCTACCATCACCTCGTGACCATCCTTGCGGTGCAGCAGCCAGAAGCCGCCGCCACCGATACCTGAGCTATAGGGTTCGACCACCGCCAGCACGGCGCTGACGGTAACGGCAGCATCGAAGGCGTTGCCCCCCGCAGCAAGGGTCTGCTGCCCGGCCTCGGTGGCCAGTGGGTGGGCGGTGGCGACGGCATGCTTAGCGGGTACGGCAGCCAGAATGAGCGAGGGGAACAACAGCAGTAACAGCAGGAGAGGGCGCAAAACAGGCATGGCAGGTTTCCGTGATGGGGTCGATATGACAAGGGTAGTGCGGGTGGTGCTGGAGTACCAGAGCCGGGTGGTGTTTCACGGGCAACAAAAAAGGCCCCGAAGGGCCTTTTTGCTGTGAGGCGATGGAGGCTTATTGAGCCTGCAGCTTCTCATATTTCGCCTGTAGTTCTTCCTTGCTCTCTTCATGCTCAGGGTCATGAGGGATGCAGTCTACCGGGCAGACCTCAACGCACTGAGGCTCGTCGTAGTGGCCAACACACTCGGTACAGAGGTTGGGGTCGATCTCATAGATCTCGTCGCCCTGGGAGATAGCGCCGTTAGGGCACTCCGGCTCACAGACGTCACAGTTGATACATTCGTCGGTAATCATCAGTGCCATCGCACTTTTCCTCCAGGTAGTTCGAAATCGGGCCGTTAAGGCGGCGTATATTAGCGCAATCTATTATCCAATGCAGCCCCGACTTGCGGATCGACGAATTCACTGACATCGCCACCCAGCTCAGCCACCTCTTTTACCAGGCTGGAGGAGAGGAAGGTGTAGGTCTCCGCGGGGGTCAGGAACATGGTCTCCACATCGGGTGCCAGGCGGCGATTCATCCCCGCCAGCTGGAATTCGTACTCAAAATCTGAGACCGCACGCAGGCCGCGCAGGATCACCTTGGCTCCGCGCTCGGCGGCGAAGTCGGCAAGCAGGCTGTCGAAGCCGCAGACCTCCACGTTATCCCATGCGCTAAGTGCCCCCTCGGCCAGCTCTACCCGCTCCTGCAGGTTGAACAGCGGGGCTTTTTTCGGGTTGGCAGCGATGGCGACGATGACCTTATCGAAGATCCGCGAGGCACGCTGAATCAGGTCGCTGTGGCCGTTGGTGATGGGATCGAAGGTACCGGGGTAGATGGCGATGGTCATGGTGATCTCTAAACAGGGTATGCATCGATCATAGCACAGCGCCGTCTGTGGTCAGCTTCGAATAGCGAGTCCGTAGATCACCTGGCCCGCCTGTTTGCGGCGCACCATCTCCCAGCCGGGGGGCAGCTGTGGTTCACCTAGCTCCTGCTCCACTTCGATATAGAGGCGGGCGCTCTCGCTTAGCCAGCCCCCATTGCAGAGCAGCTCCAGGCAGGGCTGCAGCAACGCTTTGCGGAAGGGGGGGTCGAGAAACACGATATCGAAGGGCTGGGGCTCACCCCGCAGAAAGCTGAGGGCATCGGCCTGTACTACGCTGCCATGTTCGTCCTTTAACAGGCTCAGGTTATCTTTGAGTGACTGCACGGCACGCCGGTCGGTGTCGACAAAGCTTACCGCTGCAGCACCACGGGATAGTGCCTCCAGCCCCAGCGCGCCGCTACCGGCGAACAGATCGAGGCAGCGGGCACCATGGATCACCGGCTGTAGCCAGTTGAACACGGTTTCCCGCACCCGGTCGGTGGTGGGGCGCAGCCCCTCCACATCGGGAAAGCTCAGTTTACGTCCGCGCCACTCGCCGCCGATGATGCGCAGCTGGTTGCCGCCCCCTTTTTTTCCCCTGGCAGCCATGGCTAGCCCGTTTCGCCAACGGTGATCAGCACCATCCTGTCGGGATGAATGCGGCGCTTGAAGGCATCATGGATCTGCTCCACGGTCACCGCATTGACCCGCTCGATAAATTTATCCAGATAGTCCAGCGGCAGCTCATAGAAGCCGATCATTGCGATGTAGCCCAGGATATCCTTGTTGGAGTCGATATTCAGGGCGAAGCCGCCGGTGATGTTCTTCTGCGAGGCGATGAGCTCTTTGCCGCTCGGCCCCTCGGCGATAAAGCGGGCGAGGGTGGCGCGCAGTACGTTGAGTGCCTCCTCTTTGCTCTCGGTCTTGGTCTGCAGGCTGAGCAGGTAGGGCCCCTCGGCGGCCATTGGCGAGAAGTAGCTGTAGGCACTGTAGGAGAGACCGCGTTTCTCGCGGATCTCATCGCTGATGCGTGAGGTCAGGCCGCTGCCGCCGAGTATATGGTTGCCGATGTAGAGGGCAAAGTAGTCGGGATCACCGCGGCGCATTCCCGGCTGCCCCAGCAGGATGTGGGTCTGGGTGGCGGGGTGCTTTATGTGCTGCTCCGTCGATTCCTCCAGCATCGCCACGGCAGGCAGGGCGGGGGCAGCCTCGCCGGCAGGCAGGGTGCCGACCACCTGTTCGGCCAGCTGTTCGGCCTGTTCACGGCTCACCGCCCCGACAATGGCGACCACGGCGTTGTTGCCGACGTAGTAACGCTGGTGATAGGTCTGCACATCGTCACGGCTCAGTTTGAGCACACTGGCCATGCTGCCGGAGGAGTGGCTGGCGTAGGGGTGGTCGCCATACAGCGCCTCGAAGAAGGCCTTGCTGCCGAGGCTGTCCGGTGACTGGTTCTCGTGGCGCAGCCCCACCAGCATCTGCTTGCGTACCCGTTCCAGGGCATCGCCGGGGAAGCTCGGTTCGCGCAGCAGCAGGGCGAAGGTTGCTACCGCCGGGGTCAGCAGTCTCTCATCGGTGAGGCTGCGCAGACTGGCGGTGGCCATGTCGCGCAGTGAGCTGAAGGAGGTGTTGGCCCCCAGGCGGTCAAACTGCTCGGCGATGGCATTGGCATTGAGTTTGCCGGCGCCCTCTTCAAGCATGCCATTGGTGAGCATCGCCAGCCCCGGCTTGTCGCCATCCCGTGCGCTGCCAGCGTTGAAGGTAACCCGCACATCGACCATCGGCAGCTCAGGGGCTGGCACGAAGTAGACCCGTGCGCCGTTGCCGGTCTGCCAGTGCTGGATATCGGGGTTGGCGGTGGCAACGCTGCCAAAGAGCAGTGTGGGCAGCAGGGCAGCACAGAGAGTGAAGATTTGATTAATGCGCAACATGGTGAGCTCCCTTCTGCTTGGCGTTGATCGGCAGTGGTTCAAGGATGGCAACGGTGAGGTTGTCCGCGGTGAGGAATTCACGGGCCACCTGCTGTACCTGCTCGGCGGTGACGGCGTTAATGCGCTCGGCATAGCGCTCTGCCTCCTGCCACTCCAGCCCCACCGTCTCCAGCATGCCAATGTGCATCGCCTGGTAGAACACCGAGTCGAGTTCATAGACCTTGCTGGCGGTTACCTGTGCCTTGATGCGGGCAAGCTCCTCAGCGGTGACCAGTGTGTTGTGCAGGCGGGTGACCTGTGCACGCAGTGCCTGCTCCACGGTGGCGATATCCTGGCCCTGTGCCGGGGTGCCTTCCAGGGTGAGCAGGCTGTCGTGTCGGGCGGTGAGGTCGTAGCCGGCTCCAGCGCTGGCAGCGATCGCCTTGCCACGTACCAGCTCACGACTGATGCGGGCGCTGTCGCCGCCATCGAGTACGTTGGCCAGTACCTCCAGGGCGTAGGCCTTCCAAGGCTCATCGGCGGTGCGTAGTACCGGGGCTTTGTAGCCCATGATTAGAACCGGTACCTCGGCGGGGGCGCGCACCGTGACGCGGCGCTCCCCCTGTTGCGCCGGCTCACGGCGTGGCTTTTGCGCAGGCAGGGTACTGGGCGGGATGCGTCCGAAGTGCTTTTGTGCCAGTTGACGTACCGCCTGTGGCTCGACATCGCCGACCACCACCAGGGTGGCGTTATTGGGCGAGTACCAGGTCTGGTACCACAGACTCAGGTCCTCCAGGGTGAGGCTCTTCAGGTCGTCAGCCCAGCCTATCACCGGGTTGTGGTAGGGATTCACCTGGAAGGCACTGGCCATAAACTTCTCATAGGTCAGGGCGCTGGGCTTGTCATCGGTGCGCATGCGGCGCTCTTCCACCACCACATCACGCTCCTTCTGGAATTCGGCCTCCTGCAGATGGAGATTGCGCATGCGATCCGCCTCCAGTTCGAAGGCGATAGGCAGGCGGCTTACCTCCAGTTGCTGGAAGTAGGAGGTGTAGTCACGTCCGGTAAAGGCGTTTTCACGACCGCCATTCTCGGCGATGATACGTGAGAATTCTCCAGGCGGGTGCTTGTCGGTGCCCTTGAACATCATGTGCTCCAGCACGTGTGAGACACCGGTAATGCCGATGTGCTCGTAGCTGGCGCCCACCTTGTACCATATCTGTGAGACCACCACCGGGGCGCGGTGATCCTCCTTCACGATTAGTTTCATGCCGTTGGCAAGCATGAATTCATGCGTCGCGTGGTTGGCGGGCGTGTGGTTTGTGGTGCCCGGTGACGGGCTGGTCGTTACCACCGCAGTGTGAGTCTCCGGTTGTGCCCTGACACTCATCGGAGAGCTGCCACAGGCACTCAATCCCAGTAATGTGCTGCCCAGCATTAATCCGTGCAGCAGGCCCCTGTTTCTCATCGGCATAGTGAAACCTTCATTATTTTATCGTTGTGTATCGGTGCGTTTCGCCCACGCGGGGGTGAGATGATACGATACTGGCATCAGGCACCCAAGTTGGCGCGTCTCTTTCATCACTGTGCAGAGACCACGCCCCCGGTGCAAGGTTCAATCTACCTAAATACGAGATTCATAAAGACGACTATGTTCGGTTTCGGAAAGAAAAAGAAGGCGAAGCAGGAGCAGGCAGGGACGCTGCCTGAACAGGAGGATGGGCAGCAGGCCGAGGAGCTGGCGGAAGTCACGCTTGAGCAGGCGCCCCCCGCTGAGCCCGTTGCACCGGAGCCGGAGCCGGAGCAAGAACCGGCGAAGAAACCAGGCCTGTTCGCACGCCTAAAGAGCGGCCTCAGCCGTACCCGTGGCTCATTGACTGAGGGCATTAGCGACCTGGTGCTGGGCAAGAAGCAGATTGATGATGACCTGCTTGAGGAGATTGAGACCCAGTTGCTGGTGGCCGACATGGGCGTTGAGGCGACCCAGTCGATTATTAACGACCTCACGCAGCGCGTCTCACGCAAGCAACTGGCCGACAGTGATGCCCTGCTGGGTGCGCTGCGTGAAGACATGGCGGCTATGCTGGAGCCGGTCAGTGCGCCGTTACAGATCGACGCGGGAAAGCAGCCCTTCGTTATTCTGGTGGTTGGGATTAATGGGGCCGGCAAGACCACAACTATCGGTAAACTGGCCAAGCGGCTACAGAGTGAGGGCAAGTCGGTGATGCTGGCAGCGGGGGATACCTTCCGTGCCGCTGCGGTTGAGCAGTTACAGGTGTGGGGTGAGCGTAATGCCATCCCGGTGATCGCTCAGGGCAGCGGTGCCGATTCGGCCTCGGTGATCTACGATGCAGTGCAGGCGGCAAAGGCGCGCAATATCGACGTGATTATTGCCGATACCGCCGGACGCCTGCACACCCAGACCAACCTGATGGAGGAGCTGAAGAAGGTGCGCCGGGTGATCGGCAAGCTTGATGACTCTGCCCCCCACGAGGTGTTGCTGGTACTCGACGCTGGCACCGGACAGAATGCCCTCAATCAGGCCCAGCAGTTCCATCAGGCGGTAGAGGTGAGCGGCATTGCGCTGACCAAGCTTGATGGTACCGCCAAAGGCGGCATTATCTTTGCCATTGCCAATAAGATGGGGATCCCGATTCGCTATATCGGTGTCGGCGAGAGCATCGATGACCTGCGCGTGTTTAACGCCGGGGAGTTTATTGAGGCGCTGTTTGAAAAATAGTCTCACCACAACAGGGCAGGTGCGCAGGGGATGATCCGGTTTAGCAATGTCAGTAAGCGTTACCCCGGCGGCCATGAGGCGCTGTCGGATGTCAGTTTTCACCTCGCCCCCGGTGAAATGGCCTTCCTCACCGGCCACTCCGGTGCCGGCAAATCGACCCTGCTCAAGCTGATGGCCCTGATCGAGCGCCCCAGTGCGGGCCAGGTGATCGTCAATTCACAAAACCTGGCCAAGGTAAGCCGCCGCAAGATCCCGTTTCATCGTCGTAATATCGGCATCATCTTTCAGGATCACCGCCTGCTGTTCGACCGCACCGTGTTTGATAATGTGGCGCTGCCGCTGGTGATCGCCGGTTATAGCCGCGATGAGATCGGCCGGCGGGTGCGCGCCGCCCTCGACAAAGTCGGTCTGTTGCGCAAAGAGAAGGTCTATCCCATTACCCTCTCCGGTGGTGAGCAGCAGCGCGTTGGTATCGCCCGGGCGGTAATCAACAAACCACCGATACTGCTGGCGGATGAGCCGACCGGAAACCTCGACCCGGAGCTGTCGCGTGAGATCATGGGTATCTTCGAGGAGTTTAATCGCGTGGGTGTGACTGTCTTGATAGCCAGCCACGACCTGGTGCTGATTGAGCAGATGAAGCATCGCATGCTGACCCTCGATCAGGGACGCATGGTCGTCGGGGGGGAGGGGTGATGGAACGCAATCGCACCATCCGTGAGCAGCAGGAGGGCGGTAACCGTAGCGGCGCCAGGGTACGGCGCCAGGGTGTGGGTGGCTGGCTCAGCAACTACTTTGCGCGACACCTGCAGACCCTGTTCTACGCCCTTGGTCAGCTCAGCCTCAAGCCCTTTTCCACCCTGATGACGGTGGCGGTGATTGGTATCGCCCTGGCGATGCCCACCGGGCTGCATGTGTTGTTAAAGAATGTGCAGCAGGTGTTGAGTGGCTGGGATGGCGCGGCGCAGCTCTCGCTGTTCCTGCAGCAGGAGACCCGGGAGTCCGATGCGCTGACGCTGGCCGACAGGTTGCGCGGGCAACAGGGCATTGCCTCGGTCGATTACATTTCCCGTGAACAGGCGATGAGTGAATTTCAGCGTCTCTCCGGTTTTGGCGAGGCGCTGAGCGCGCTGGAGGACAACCCGCTGCCACCGGTGCTGGTGGTGCATCCGACCCTCGATCAGCAGGGGCCGGAACGCTTAAATGCGCTACGTGAGAAGCTGGCCGCCGAGCCTGTGGTGGAGATCGCCCAGCTCGATATGCAGTGGGTCAAGCGCCTCTATGCGCTGATGGATATCGGCAAGCGCGGGGTATGGGTGCTGGCGGCAATGTTCGCCCTTGGGGTGTTACTGGTGGTGGGCAACACCATTCGGCTGGCGATTCAGAACCGCCGCGATGAGATTGTCATCATTAAGCTCATCGGTGGCACCGACACCTTTATCCGCCGTCCCTTCCTCTATACCGGCTTCTGGTACGGCCTGCTCGGTGGCCTGATCGCCTTTACCCTTATTGAGCTGGCACTATGGTTCCTCAGCGGACCGGTAAATAATCTGGCCTCTCTCTACAGTAGCGAGTTCCGCCTGACGAATATCGATTTGATCACGGTGGCGGCGCTATTGAGTGGCGGCACTCTGCTGGGGCTGTTCGGCTCCTGGCTGGCAGTCGGGCGACATCTGAGGGCGATCGAACCGACCTGAGTGGCTGGCCATGGGCGGTGTTACCACTTGTCGGATAAAAGCGACCGCCTGAGAAGTCTCTGGTCGACAATAAAAATGAACTGCGGCCAGATGGACGGTTAGTAGAAGAATAAAACTAAGCCTGGGGGCAGAGTTATGGCGCAAAGCCGTATTATGGTGGTCGACAGTTCGGCGGTCTCGCGCGAAATTGTGGCGCGTATCCTGCGCAACACGATTGAGGGTGCGGTCATTGTCACCTGCAGCAGCGGTGCCGATGCGCTGGCTGCCATGGCCGATGAACAGTTCAATCTTGTGACTACCTCGCTGTTGCTTTCCGACATGGATGGGCTGGACCTCTGCCGCCAGCTGCGCTCTACCAGGACCCAGCATTTTACCCCGGTGATCGTGATCTCCGGTGATGCCGATGATCGTCTGCTCAAGGAGGGCTTCTCCGCCGGGGTTACCGACTATTTCGACAAATCTCAGGGCTACCCGGAATTTGGCAAGTTCATTAAGAGCTTCTGCCAGCGCAATAGTGGACTGGTCGGACGGGTACTCTATATCGAAGACAGCAAGACAGCTGCCATGATGACCATGCGTATCCTCGAAAAGCACGGCCTGAAGATTGACCATGTGCTGAGCGCCGAGGAGGGGCTGGAGCGCTTGCAGAAGATGCGCTCCGGGGAGGGGGAGCTGTATGACATCGTGGTCACCGACCTCTATCTGAAAGATGAGATGACCGGGGGTGACCTGCTGCATGCCCTGCGCACCCGCCTGCACTTCTCGCAGCAGGAGCTGCCGGTGCTGATGATTACCGGCAATGACGATATCCGCACCCAGGTCGAGGCCTTCCATGCCGGGGCCAATGACTTCGTTACCAAGCCATTGGTCGAAGAGGTATTGATGGCGCGCATCCGTTCACTGTTGATGATAAAGCACCAGTACGATGCGCTGGAGCGCCAGGCGCAGAATATGGAGCGGGTGGCCAACACCGACAGCCTGACCGGGGTGCGCAATCGCCACTACATGCTGGAGAATGGTGAGCGGCTCCTCGAGGAGGCCAATGGGCGCGGCTTCTGGAGCATGATTGTCGACATCGACTATTTTAAGAAGATTAACGACGGTCTGGGACACCTTACCGGTGACCATGTGCTGGCGGCACTGGGTGGTCTGCTTAACCGGCAGTTTCCCGATGCCATGCGGGTACGGTTTGGCGGTGAAGAGTTTGCCATACTGCTCTCTGGCAGTAGCCGCGAGGAGGCGATGCGACGTGCTGAGGCGTTTCGGGTTGCCACTGAGGTGTTGCAACCCGAGGGGGTTAGCGTCTCTGTCAGTATCGGCATTGCCGGGGTTGAGGATCATCCCGCGGTCAATCTTAACGCCCTGCTCGGGATTGCCGACAAGGCGCTCTATGTTGCCAAGGATGGTGGCCGCAACAAGGTCTGCCTCACCCAGGCCGGCGGCACGGTCGGTTCCGTAACTGAGTACCTCGCTTCTGTCTGATACTTCCGTGTCAGACAATCTCCTACACGACATCTAGCCAATACCCCGACATACCATCTGGTCTATTCGACGTAATATTTATTTGAAATCTAAATCTTGAGTGATATAGTAGGTTATATTCCATACATATTAACTCAGTTATTACGGGGCGAAGACAGGAGACGATCATGTCGAAGGCAATGGATATACCGATGAACTTCCCGGTTAGCAGCATCGAGGCTTATGCCCAGGCAGTTAATCAGATACCGGTGCTCAGCAAAGAAGATGAGCAGGAGCTGGCTGTAGCCTACCGCGAGACCGAGGACGCGGAGTTTGCCAGTAAGCTGGTGATGTCTCACCTGCGTTTCGTTGCCCATATCGCCCGTGGCTACAGTGGCTACGGCCTGCCACATGCCGACCTGATTCAGGAGGGCAATATCGGCCTGATGAAGGCGGTAAAACGTTTCGACCCGACAATGAATGTGCGCCTGGTCTCCTTTGCCGTGCACTGGATTCGTGCCGAGATCCATGAGTTCATCCTGCGCAACTGGCGTATCGTTAAGGTGGCCACCACCAAGGCGCAGCGCAAGCTGTTCTTCAACCTGCGTAGCTCCAAGAAGCGCCTGGGCTGGTTCTCCCACAAGGAGGTTCAGGCTGTTGCTGATGACCTTGGGGTGAGTACAAAAGATGTACTGGAGATGGAATCGCGCCTGAGTGGCCGTGATACCGCCTTTGACGGTGCCCCGGATAGTGACGATGATGAGCACACCTACACCCCGGCGGCCTATCTGCAGGACGACCGTTTCGAGCCCTCTGCCGAGATGGAGCGCCGTGATACCACAGAGCAGAACCACAATCAGCTGCACCAGGCACTGAGCGGGCTGGACGATCGCAGTCGCGACATTGTCGCCTCACGCTGGCTTACTGAAGATAAGGTGACTCTGCAGACGCTGGCTGATAAATACAGCGTCTCTGCTGAGCGCATTCGCCAGCTGGAGAAGAATGCGATGAAGAAGCTCAAGGTCGTCATGGCTGCCTGAGTCTTATCATGACAGTAATAAAAAAACGGCCCGCAGAGGGCCGTTTTTTTTGCCTGGAATAGTGGGCCTGTCCTAAATTAGTCGCCGCCAACTAACGTAACGCCTCTTGGTTGATATGGCTGTCGAAACGCTCGATCAGCGTAAGCAGAACGGTAGTCGGCTGAGCCAACTGCTCGAAGCGATACTCCGCGAGGGGAGCGATTTCGCTGCTGCTGGGACACTCCTCACTGCTCTCCACCACCTGTTTCATCTTTGGTAGCAACACCCACTGCAGCCACTGCTCAAAACGCATGGTGTCGTGGCAAAACGGCACCAGGCTTTGCAGGGCCTGGGGCGCTGGAGGCTCAGCCTCCCACAATCCAATACAGCGCATCTCCGCCTCAAGCTCCAGCAGCAGGTCGGCCAGTTGGTGGGTAAAGTTATCCATCGAAAGTCAGTCGTTTAATCGGGTTGGTGAATATCGCACAGCGCATGGAGCTGTGCCAGGGGCTGGCTGTAACGCCTGCTGTGGCAACCGCAGCCACAATTAACCGCGCCAGGTAGCCGCTTATCACCCTCAGGGCGAGGTCCTGTTGTCACATCGTCGCGCCTGCTTATGAATGCACCTGCCGATTGTAGCCGCTGTGGAAGATGTGAGCGTGTTGCGATTTGGGGGTGAAAAGGGGTCGCAGAATCGGTCATAATGCGCAGCCTATCTACTCAGCGGACCGTCCCATGTGGTTTAAAAATCTCACCCTGTTTCGCCTCACCCGCCCCTTCGAGCTGGATCACGACGCCCTTAATGAGGCGCTGCAGGGCGAGGCCTTCAAGCCCTGCGCTAAAAGCGTGCCCTTTAGCTACGGCTGGGCCAAACCACTGGGGCGTCACGGTGAGCAGCTGGTGCACACCGTGGGTAACTACACGATGATCTGTGCACGAAAAGAGGAGCGCATCCTCCCCTCTGCCGTGGTTAACGAGCAGCTGGTAGAGAAGATCGAGGAGATCGAGCAGGGCGAGGCCCGCCCGGTAGGGCGCAAGGAGCGCGAGCAGCTCAAAGAAGAGCTCACCATGACCCTGCTGCCCCAGGCCTTTACCCGCAGCAACAACACCTACGCCTATATCGATCGCAGCAACCGCTGGCTGGTGGTCGACTCCTCAAGCGCCAACCGTGCTGAAGAGCTGGTGACCCTGTTGCGCCAGTCGGTAGAGGGTATCAGCGCCCGGCTGCCGCTCACCGAGGACTCCCCTCGCGTAATGATGAGCCAGTGGCTGCGCGGCGAAAATATACCCGGTGGTTTTGAGCTGGGTGATGAGTACGAGCTACAGGACAGCGACAAAGAGGGGGGCATCGTACGCTGTCGCCGACAGGACCCCCACGCCGAAGAGATTCAGGCCCACCTTGATGCCGGTAAACAGGTCACCAAACTCGCCATGACCTGGCAGGAGCGTATCGAGTTCGTAGTACCGGAAGACCTCAGCATTAAACGGCTGCGCTTCACCGATACAGTGAAAGAGGAGCTGGACGATCACGGCGAAGACCCGGCGATGCAGTTCGATAGCGACTTTGCCTTTATGACCCTGGAGCTGTCGAAGTTTATCGAAGCGGTGATTAACGCGTTTGGCGGTGAGAGCGAGATCGAGCCGGTTTAGTTTGATTAAGTTAGTCGGGGCGGCGCGTAAACTGCCCCGATAAAAAGTTATTTATGCACCACACTCATCGATGAACTCGATGAGATCCGTCTCACCAAAGTCCACACCGAACTGCGACAAAAGCGTTGTGGCCTGTCCCCGATGGTGAACCTGATGCAAAAACAGGTGACTGATCAGGCTGGAATAGGGTTTGTTAAAAGAGTCCCCCGCCATATTGGTATAAGAAATATCGTCAGCAATATTCGCCTCAGACAGTCCCCCTATCCATTGAATAATAATCCCGTCTATCTTCTTCCGTTCTTCTCTTAGATTATGTAAGTCCCCATAAAGAAGGACATCGAGTGATGCCGGGTTTTCTAACCCGGAAATATACGACAAAGCGTGTTTACTGGAGGAATGTTCAGCGAAACG
>JBFFJV010000045.1:0-12580 GCA_041555695.1 Thiohalomonadaceae bacterium
AGGCCAGGGCCAGCTCCAGCTTCTCCTCATCCAGACCGAAACGGTCCAGCAGGGCCTGTGGAATATCCGTACTCTCGGCATCGCCGATCCCGTGACGCTTTAGCAGGGCGTTTGCAATATAGACCAGATTGGCGAACACCGAGTAATCACTACGATGCCCGGCATTATGGTGCTCACCCACCGCCTCGGCGATCTCCTTGGGCATATCCCATGCGTCCATCAGCCACAGACCCAGTTCGACATGACTCACGGCAATGGTCTCACGTTCCAGCTCCAGCAGGCTGCGATGCGGCTCGGCATTCACGGCCTGATTCAGTCGCTCGAATTGCGCCGGGAACAGGTGGCCCAGCAGCAAAATGCCAAAGTTATGCAGCAGCCCCGCCAGATAGCCCACACTGGCCGGGGGGCGGCTGGCGTAATCAATCTGATTACACAGTGCCTGGGTCATTGAGGCACTGTAGAGCGAATGCTGCCAGAAGTTATCCAGCCCCAGCGGCCCCTCCTTAGGATTATTAAAGGCCTTGCCCAGTGACAGACCAAAGGCGAGGTCCTCAACAAAATCCATGCCCAGCACCCGTACAATGGCCTGCTCCACGGAATTGATTTTTCCCTGATACGCGTAGAGCGGCGATGAGGCATAACGTATCACCTGTGCACTAAGGCTAGGGTCCTGCTCGATCACGGCAGACAACTCCGTGGCATGAGCATAGGGATTATTGCGAATACGAATGATCTCTGCCGCCAGTCCCGGCATTGCCGGCAGGTCTTTAACTCCCAGCACCGTCTCTCGCATCGTCTCCTCGGCAGTGGCAACCTTCGATTTGGCTGTTGCACCTTTTACAATGCTACGCCCCTTCCAGCAGCCCTCATGCAGCTTGCTTACAAACTCCTCACCACTGGTAGAGATAAAGAGTCCCCCGGCGCCTGTGGCAAAATAGAGGTTGGACATCTCAACCACCGACTTATCGACGATGGAGCGTAGCCCATAGGGCTCGGCCAGTGGCGGCAGTGCCTGCTGCTCACAGTTGGGGAAGAGTTCACGCAGCTCATTGTCACTGCAAAGGGTAAATTCACGCTTGAACAGCTCATTGAGGGTGCCGAGGTCCAGCTCCTGATCAGCGCGAACAACAGCCATCAGAAAGGCGGCACCGGACTTGAGCATAACCGGCTTAACCACTCGGGAGAGTGAAATACCGGCCTGTTCCACGGTTGCCTCAAAGCTGTCGGCAGGCGTTGTCTGGCGCCCCTTGAAACAAACCCGGCTATTTGCCAGGAAGCTGCGTACCGTGGATGGAATGTTCATCTTGCTTCTCCTCAAACCGATAGCGGACTATTTGTCCGTCATTGAGAAAAAGTGTATGTAATGAAAGAAAAAACTGCTGCGAGTGCAATCACAGATCTTTGGGAATGGAGTCACAGAACGGCTGCCGTTTTACTATTCTGTGAGCGCGTTCTCACTCAACCGGAGGCTTCTTACCGCGACGAATTGCCTCCCGACCAAAGCGCGACTGCATTTCATCCAGAACAGAATCGATACGGCGTTGCTGCACCGCATCATCCGCTGCAAAAAGATCCCCCTGGCGCGGCAACGGTTCAGAAAAATTGCTAATTCCGACGCCCAGCAAGCGCACCGGCGGCAATGGCCGAGGCAGGCGCTCATCAAACAGAGCTTGTACCACGCGCCAGAGTTCTGCCGTGATATCGGTCACACCTCCCAGTGAGTGGGAGCGCGTAAGGGTAGTGAAGTCCGCCAGGCGCACCTTGAGCTGCACCGTACGCCCCTTCAACTGATGAGCGCGCAGTCGCCACGCCACCTGCTCGGTGAGTGCGTGCAACCAGTCGCGCATCACCCGCGGATCGCTAATGTCGACGGCGAAGGTGGTTTCGTTGGAGATCGATTTTGCCTCCTGCTCACTCACCACCGGGCGCTCGTCGATACCCTGCGCCAGACGCAAAAACTGCTCCCCACTATTGCCAAAGTATTCACGTATCAGGCGCGGGGGGTAGTGGCGAAACTGACCGATAGTACCTATACCCAGTCGCTCAAAGGCCCTGGCGGCCACCTTGCCCACGCCCCAGATTCGGGTCACCGGCAGTGGCGCAAGAAAGGCCTCAATATCCTCGTCATTAATCACCACAAATCCATCCGGTTTTTCAATATCACTGGCCAGCTTGGCGAGAAATTTATTGGCAGCCACCCCCACTGAGGCGACCAGCGACAATTCATCCCAGATGGCTCGCTTGATCTCATCGGCTATCTTCTCCGCGGAACCGAATAATCGCTCACTTCCGGTGACATCAAGAAAGGCCTCATCCAGAGCCAGCGGTTCGACCTGTGGCGTATAGCGGTTGAAGATAGCGTGAATCTGCCGCGACACCTGCGCATACAGCTCATGACGTGGCGGCAGCACCACCAGTCCTGGACAGATCCTCATTGCGTTAGCCGTCGGCATCGCACTGTGCACACCCATGCTGCGTGCAATGTAATTGGCTGCAGCCACAACACCACGCCCCTCGGCACGCCCACCGACAACCAGCGGCTTTGTCGCCAGTTCAGGGCGCTCACGGATCTCCACTGAGGCATAAAAAGCATCCATGTCCAGATGAATAATACGACGATGCATGTGTCTCAAAATCAGCCAATGTAGGAGGTGACAGTATAAGGCTCTCAAAAAGTCAGGTCTTGCACGAAATCGCCCCACCAGCTCAAACCGCCTGGTCCGCGCATGGGCGAATCCCGATTTCTGTCCTATGCTTTTTCATTAACTGATTCTAAAGCGCAGAGAGTAAGTGGTTAGCATCAATGGACTCTGAAAATAACGGCCTATACATTCTGCTCATTAGCGTCCACGGACTGATTCGTGGTGACAACCTGGAACTTGGACGTGATGCAGATACCGGAGGGCAGAGTAAATATGTGGTCGAACTGGCCCGCGCGCTCGGTGATGCGCCACAGGTCACGCGCGTTGATCTGCTGACCCGGCTGATCCGCGACCCCCACGTTGATGCCTGTTATGCACAAGCCGTAGAGCCCCTCAGTGACACGGTACAGATCATCCGACAGGAAGCAGGGCCAGATGAGTACCTGCGCAAGGAACTGCTGTGGGATCACCTTGACGCGCTGGTGGACAACACCCTGCACTATCTCCATCACATCGATCAGGTGCCGGACATTATCCATGCCCATTACTCCGATGCCGGCTATGTCGGTACCAAACTGGCCAACGTCTTCGGCTGCCCCTTTGTCTTTACCGGCCACTCACTCGGCAGGGTTAAGCGCAGCCGACTGCTGGCAAAGGGCAACAAGGTGTCGGAAATGGAGAGGCACTACCACATCTCCCGGCGCATCGAATCCGAAGAAGAGGCACTAGCCCTTGCCGATCTGGTCATCGCCAGCAGCAATAATGAGGTGGAACAGCAGTATAAACTGTACGACTACTACCAGCCGGAGGTAATGCGTATCATTCCTCCCGGCACCGATCTGCAACGCTTCCACTCACCCACCGCCAACGAGTGGCAAAGTCCCATCTGGCAGACCATAAAGCGCTTTCTCGACCAGCCGGAGAAACCCTTTATCCTCGCCCTCTCCCGCCCTGACGAGCGCAAGAACCTCACCACCCTGTTGAAGAGCTATGGCGAATCCCCTGAGCTACAGGCTGTTGCCAATCTGGTGATCGTCGCCGGCAACCGGGACGACATCACCGATATGGAGGACGGGCCGCAGAAGGTGATGACCCAGTTACTGCTGCAAATTGATCACTACGACCTCTACGGGCGGGTCGCCTACCCCAAACACCATGACACCGATGATGTGCCGCTGCTCTACCGGCTGGCCGCCAGCTCACGCGGAGTGTTTATCAACCCCGCCCTCACCGAACCTTTCGGCCTGACGATTATCGAGGCGGCCGCCAGCGGCGTACCGGTAGTGGCCACCGAAGATGGCGGACCGCAGGACATTATTGAACGTTGCGGCAACGGTCTGCTCGTCGACCCACTCGACTGCAGGGCGATCCATCAGGCACTGCTCACGGTTCTGAGCAACCCTGCGCAGTGGCAGCAATTCTCCAGCAGCGGGCTGGAGAAGGTAGCAAAGCACTACTCCTGGCAAAGCCACGCCGACAGCTACCTCAAACAGATTGAACCGCTATACCAGCGGAAAACCCACATGCACCGCAGCCACCCGAAAATCGAAAAACAGCTTTACTATGACCGGGCGATTATTACCGAACTTGATGAGGCACTGCTAGGTGATACCGCAGCCCTGAAACAGTTCATCGAAGTGCTGCAGGACAATCGCAAGAAAACCGCCTTTGCCATCGCCTCCGGGCGCAGCCTCAAATCGGTGCTGGCGATCATCAAGGTCTACAAACTACCGATGCCGGACGTTCTCATCACTGCCATGGGCAGTGAAATCTATTACGCCCCGCGCCTCTCCTACGATGTGGCCTGGCAGCACCACATCGACCACCGCTGGAATCTCAAAACCCTGCATCGCCTGCTCGACCCGCTGCCAGGACTGACCTTACAACCCAGCACCGAGCAACACCCCTATAAGATCAGCTATAACCTCGATCACGATAGCGCCCCCTCTCTGGATGGGATCATTCGCTACCTGCACCAGAACGATGAAACGGTGAATGCCTTCCTCTATCAGAATCAACTGCTCGACATACTGCCGATTCGGGCCTCCAAGGGCCTGGCGCTTCGTTACTTCTGTGAGCGGTGGGAGATCGGACTCGACCGGGTTCTTGTCGGCGGCAGTACCGCCGCCGAGGCAGATATGATGCGCGGCAATACCCTGGGGGCCATTGTCTCAAAACAATATGAAGATGAGGTGCACGCACTGAGTAATATCAAGGGGGTCTACTTCACACAACAAAGTTATGCCGCCGGCCTGCTGGAGGCGATTGAACACTACGACTTTTTTAACCGTTGTCGTATTCCCATTGATGAAGCCAGTTAAGGGCGAGGTGTGATGAGCGAGCTTAATGAAACACCGTCATCAGCAGGCTACGAGAAGGCACTGTCCCTGTTGCACAACTGCTGCACACCGGACGGTTTTCTCGCATCAACCACCGACAGCGCAAACTACCGTCGCATCTGGGCCCGAGACGGGGTGATCCTCTCCCTGGCCGCACTGATGACCGAGGATCAGGAACTGCTTCACGGTGTACGCGCTACCCTGACGACCCTCGCCAATCACCAGGGGCCACACGGCGAGATCCCGAGCAACGTCGATACCATGCTGGAGCGAGTCAGCTACGGTGGTACCAGTGGGCGGGTCGACTCCAACCTGTGGTTTATCATCGGCTGTGCCGAATACTACAAGGCGAGCGAAGATCGGGAGTTTCTCGAAATGGTCCTCCCCCACGTCGAGCGGGTTCGATTTCTGCTCGGTGCCTGGGAGTTCAACAACCGCGGCCTGCTATACGTGCCCCTGGCCGGAGACTGGGCCGATGAGTATATTCAGTCCGGTTATATCCTCTACGACCAGTTGCTCTACCTGCAGGCACAACGCTCCATCTGTTCACTGCACGCCGAGCTCTACGGTTCGGAGGATCACACCCTGATCGAACACCTGAGCCGGCTGCGCCACCTTATCCGTACCAACTTCTGGTTCAACGGTGAGGCCGAAGTGGTTCCGGATGACGCCTACCATCCGGTGATGTACCAGCGCGGCTCTGAAGCCGCCAGCAAGAGCCTGGGGAAATTCTGGCTTCCCTTCTTCTCACCCTCCGGCTACGGCTACCGTTTTGACGCCTTCGCCAACGTGCTGGCCTCGCTCTTTAATGTTGCCGATGAACGGCGTCGCGATATCGTTGACCGCTATATTCAGGAAAAGCTGCTCGGCGAAGATAATAACTACCACCTCCTGCCCGCCTTCTGGCCACCAATCGAAACCCACGATGAGGACTGGAAACACCTGCAACGTACCTTCTCCTACTCGTTTAAAAACAACCCTTACGAATTTCACAACGGCGGCCGCTGGCCGATGCTCACCGGGTTTTATGTCGCAGCCCTGGTGAAGCGCGCTAAAACCGTGGAGGCCCGGCGTTTTCTGGAGTGCATTCACCAGGCCAATGCCCTGGAAAAAAATGGCGAGGACTGGGTATTCCCGGAATTCGTCCACGGCAAGGAGCTTACCCCCTGCGGCACCCTGCACCAGGGCTGGAGCGCCGCCGCCGCAATCATCGCCGAGCATGCACTAAAGGGAGATAGCGTATTCAGGATTGAAGACCATGATTGAATCATTACTGCTGTGTACCGATCTTGATCGCACCCTGCTTCCGAATGGTGAGCAGGATGAGTCACCGCAGGCTCGAGAATACTTTCGTGCCTTCACCGCGCATCCGGAGGTCTCACTCGCCTACGTCAGCGGCCGTCACAAGCAACTGGTACTCGATGCGATCAGTGAGTTCGCTATCCCTGATCCCGATTATGTGATCGGTGATGTAGGCACCACCCTCTACACCATCGAAAACGGCATCTGGCAGCCATGGCAGGCGTGGCAGAATGAGATAGCCCCGGACTGGGCCGGTTACAGTCACGACACATTGGCCTCACTGTTTTCCGACCTGCAGGCACTAACTCCTCAGGAGGAGACAAAACAGAACACCTTTAAGCTCAGCTACTACGCCCCGCAAGAGACCGATCGAGATGCCCTGTTGGCCACCATGCACGCTCGACTCAGGCACCAGGGGATCCATGCCAGCCTGGTATGGAGCATCGATGACAATGCACACGTCGGCCTGCTTGATGTACTGCCCGCAGGTGCCACCAAGGTACATGCCATCGAATTCCTGATGCAACAAAAAGGACTTAACCGAGAGCGCGTCGTCTACGCCGGAGACAGCGGCAACGACCTGCCGGTGCTGGTCAGTGGCATTCAATCAGTTTTGGTAGCCAATGCCCGCAGCGATGTACGTGATGAAGCGCTACGCCTTGCCGAGCGTAACAACAACGGCGATACACTTTATCTGGCTCGCGGAAACTTTCTTAATATGAATGGCAATTACAGCGCCGGCATTCTCGAAGGAGTACAACACTTCATACCCGAGGCTGCCCAGTTACTGCCTAAAAGAGAGTAAGTCGCCCAGCCCTACCCGCTTGCCGGCGAGTATGATAACTGGGATGAAAAAAACCTACAAGCTTACCCTAACAGTGGCTTCCTTCCTGAAGTTGAAAAGATGATGGGTCAGAAGGGTTTGACCAAAGAGAGTGAAATTTCGTGATGTGCCGCTCCGGCAGCCGTAGTGCCCAAAGCCGGCTCAATAAGCTAACACCAAGGCGTTAACAATTTGTCATTGCGAGCAATAGCGAAGTAATCTCTGTTTTCGTCTCCATATTAATCCTGAAGAGAGATCGCAGCGGTCATTTCACTCCCTCGAGATGACACTATTCGCCATAACTGAGTGGTGTTGGATTAATAAGCCGGCTTTTATTTTTTATGCGCAAATGGATTACACGCGATAAACACTGCCGCTGCATAAACTCCAGTCGAAACATCAAACTTGATGTGCAATCTGACCCAAACGCTTCACCGCAGGCACCATTCCCTCCAGCGAGACCATGCTGGCACTCATACGAATATGGTGTTGATAGTCGCCGCGCGGAGAGAAGATCACCCCAGGGCTAATTGAGATCCCGGCCTTCAGGGCACGGTCATGCAGTGCCACACCGTTAATATGCTCTGGTAACTCTACCCACAAAACAAATCCGCCCTGTGGCTGGGTGACCCGAGTCCCCTCCGGGAAATGCTCTAGCACCAGCTGGCGTAGCCGCTCGGTGCGTTGCTGATAACTACGTGTCGCCTTGCGCACCACCCGCTCGTAACTCCCCTTGCGCAGAAACTCCGCTATCGCAACCTGCGGCGTACCGGCAGTGGCAATGTTACCGAGAAACTTTAATCGTAACACCACCTCAAATAGTTTACCCGGCACCACATAGCCAATGCGATAACCCGGTGCCAGGGTTTTGGAAAAGGAGGAGCAAAGTAATACATTGCCCTCGCGATCAAAGGACTTGGCGGCGGGCAGCCGTGAGTTGCCGTAACCCAGATCGCCATAGATATCGTCCTCGATCAAAGGTACCTTTGCCTGCGCCAACATCGCCACCATATTCTGACGACTCTTTCTTGGCATCAACGATCCAAGCGGGTTATTAAAGCTGGGCATAAACATGCAGACATCGATCAACTTTTTATCCAACGCCTGTTGTAAGGCATCAAGCTCAACGCCGTCACGCGGGTGGGTTGGTAGCTCCAGTACATTGAGCCCTAACTGCTCGGCCGCCTGCATCATGCCATGATAGCTGGGTGACTCAATCGCCACGGTATCGCCCGTCTTACACACCGCACGTAACGACAGGATTAGCGCCTCCATGCAGCCATTGGTAATAATGATCTCATCGGGATGCACCCTCACCCCGCTTACACGCAGACGTCTCGCAACCTCTGCCCGCAGCAACACATTACCCTGCTGTGACTCGTAGTAACCCAAAAGTGATACATCGCGTCGCACCACCCCGGCATAGATGCGCGATAGACTCTTTAACGGTAACAGCTCAGGACCGGGGATCGCCGCCCCCAGATTGATCACCTCGGAGCGTCGAGCCTCGGCCAGAATATCCAGCGCCAGCTGCCCCACCGTCACCTCACTGGCACGCATCTTCGGACGACTTACCTCAGGCTCACACGCCTTGCCACAACCCTGCGGCAACACGTAATAACCCGACTTGGGACGCGCCTCAATAAAGCCCGAATCTTCCAGCCACTGGTAAGCCTGAATTGCCGTGGCCAGGCTCACCTCATAATGCGCAGCAATACGGCGCAGTGAGGGCAGGCGTTCACCCGGTGCGTAAGTTCCCATGGCGATGGCCTGACTCATATCATCAGCTACCTGCTGGTAAAGAAAGTTCTGTTCTGTCTTCGCCATCTGCAAACCCAATCTGTACTTGTCAAATAAATCCTAACCTGTATCTGTTATGGCGCACAATTTTTTTCTACCCTGCTACAAACGGTACACAAGGAAGAAATCATGGAACTGAACCTCTACCAGCTCGACGCCTTTAGCGACCACCTGTTTGGTGGCAATCCGGCGGCAGTCTGCCCACTGGAGGTGTGGCTGTCTGACACCCTGATGCAACAGATCGCGATGGAAAACAACCTCACCGAGACCGCCTTCTTCGTTAATGAACCTGGGGGTCTGAGGATTCGCTGGTTTACCCCGGTCAAAGAAGTAAAGCTGTGCGGTCACGCCACACTTGCTGCCGCCTGGGTCTACTTTCACCACATTGCACCGAATGCAGGAGAGGTCGCCTTTAATTCATTAAGTGGGACACTGCGTATTACTCGCGATGAAGAACAGCTAACGCTCGACTTACCCCGGACCGAATACCAACGTGCCGCACCACCTGAACAACTTATCCGGGCCATAGGCATAAAACCGCTGGAATGTTATGCCAGCGACGACTGGATGGTTCGACTAGACAGTGAAGAGACGGTGCGAGCCCTGCAACCCGATATACGTGTGCTGCAGCAGCTGGATCGGCGCGGACTGATTGTTACCGCTGAGGGGATAGATTGCGACTTCGTGTCGCGCTTCTTTGCACCCAAATACGGTATCGACGAAGATCCTGCCACCGGCTCCGCCCACGCCCTGCTCACCCCCTACTGGGCAGAACGACTTGGCAAATCAGCATTACGTGCACGCCAGCTATCGGCGCGTGAAGCAGAACTATTTTGCGAGCTTAAAGCAGAACATGTCGCTATCAGTGGCGGTGTAGTTCCCTACTTTGTCGGCACCATAACCCTGCCAGGAGAGACTTATGCTGAATAACATTATCGCCCTGTACCTGGCAGGACTGTTCGGCTCCATCGGCATGGATCTAATATCCCCCGTCGCTGCACGTTTTGGCTATAGCACCGGCGTCACCCTGGCGCTGATTGGACGCTGGTTTATTCACCTGTTTTCAGGAACACTGGTGCACCAGGATATTCGTCAATCACCGCCACGGCAACATGAAGCACTAGTAGGCTGGTTGTTTCACTACCTCATCGGTGGAGGTGCTGTCGCGCTGCTGTTTCTCCCCGCGTTGTGGCTAAGCGGTGCAGACCAGCTTCCAATAAATATTGCCCCGTATATTCTTTTCGGACTTTTCACCAGTTTTCTACCCTGGCTGCTACTAATGCCATCATATGGCTGGGGGGTGTTTGGTCACAATGGGCCCGAGGGTACACGGCCATTAATCGCCAGTCCGCTAAATCATCTTGGTTACGGAATTGGTATTGGCATTGCGATGGTGGGGCAGCAACACTTTGGACTCATAGGCTAACAGATGGATACACCGAAGTTCCGTCCCGCAACAGCCGCAGACTATCCGGCCATCTGTAACCTGATTAATAGTGCTGAAGAATTATTTCTGGTTCACCCTGCCGGGGACTTTCCATGGAGTATCACGCAACTGGAGAGATTAGCCGAAGAGCGTTTTGCCCTTACCGTTGTGCACTCTGCAGAGGGTATCATTGGCTTCGCCAACCTCTATGGGAAACTTGAACAGCAACACGCCTTTATCGGTAACGTTATCATCGCCTCAACACAACGCGGTCGCGGCTATGGTAAAAAACTCATTGAATACATGCTACATCACCTGCTTCAGGAACTCCGGTTGCCCGAGGCGCGTATCAGTGTCTTTTCCAACAACACCCCGGCGATAACCCTCTACCGTTCTCTCGGCTTCTCTCCCTATGCCGAAGAGCTACTCAGAACAGCACAGGGAAAGTGGCAGCAGTTAATACATATGCGGTTAGCAACACACTTATAGAGGAGCGGTTACCGCGATGGCGTTGCAACAGGGTTCGCGACTGAAGTCGCTCCTACGTAATACTGCCAGGATGGTTACATCATGCAAACCGTAGAAGCGGCGTCGATGCCCATGAATGAGCTGGTGCCGTGAGTGCAGAGGTGCGCAGGAACGGCCTCGCCGCGAAATTATGCCAACAACATATGCCCCCGGACAGGCCTTCCGCCCCATATCCCCCCTGATGTCTGATGACATTCCCTCGCCTCGTTGGTAGGATGGCAGGACGATAAATAAACCCGTAATAACAGGCACTTATGCAACACCAAGGGGAAGTTATGGAACAAATTCTAGAGATCCGCGACGGTTGCAGCACCCCGGAGCAATTACTCAAAAGCCGCGCCTTTTCGCGCTACCTGAAGATCTACAAACAGGCCTTTATGGGCGAACTGGACAAGCGTAGCGGTGTCTCGCAGAACGAGGCGCAACACAAAAGCGCCTTTATTAAAGAACTGAGCGCCCGCGACTTTATCGCCGTACTGCAACGCGAGCCACACAACTGCCGTGATACGCTGGAAAGTGATCGCGGTATCGTGCGTTTTCTCGATGGCGCCTTCCACCACTTTCGCAATACCGGTTACTCACGCCTGGTGCGCCTGCAAAACGATGTCATGATCCCCGATGGCGAGACCCCCGAGACCGTCAAGGACAAAGTCACCGACAAGGCGAACAATCTCTCCGAACTCTTATTAGAAACCCGTCGTCACCTGCTCAATAAAGTCGGCCTGGAGCAGGGGGTGCGCCGCAGCTACGGCCTTGACCCGTCGCCCAATGTCACCTCCGGCGAGATCTCCGGCCACTACCTCAATCTGCCCGGAGCCTATCACGAGCTGGCCCATGTGCCGCTGACCATTGCCGCCGAGATCCAGACCGGCGTTGACTACTCCACCCCCTCCAACAAGCGTGCCCTGCCCTTCTATCAGCTGCGGCACAACCCGCTTAACCTCGACACCTTCGACCCCGATGAGTGGGTCTCGGTTCCGCTGCGCGTAGGCACCTACCTCATCGTGGCCTACCTGCATAAATCACGCGGCTGCATTGAGATGGAGCCGGGACTGCTCAACCTGTTCCCGTTTGCCGAGATTTCGCAAATCAGCAGCAACCGTCAGCCCGATGGTGTCTTTATCTTTGGGGACCCCAATGCCCGCGACGAGGACCTGGGTTACTACCACGACCAGGACAACAACCTGCTGGTCGGCGTAGTACCCAACCGTGACGAGCTGAAATATTTCGGCTACTGCAAAAAACCGATCCTCACCCTGCACAACGTGTTGGCGATCAACGACGGCGACCTGCCACTGCACTGCGGTTCTACCCGCTACATCGTCCATTTTGACAAAACTAGCAACGAGCCCTACATCACCGACATGATCATCAAGGCCGACGACATGGGCCGTGCGCGTCTGGAGACCCAGAGTGATGGCATCACCCGCCCTGTATTCTACGGCACCGAGACCGGTGCCTTCGCCTGCCTCGACGGTTTCAGTGAAGCGGCCAAGCTACAGATGATGGGACGCGAGGTCGGTTACAACAAAGAGACCGGCTCCAACGCACGACAGATTGTCCCGGTCACCAACGACGATGAGATGCAGCGAGGCGATGCACTCGACATCATGCTCTATATGAACAACTTTGAGCTCATCGAAAAAGAAAAGTGTACCGTACGTGATGACATGAGCGTGGCCGAGGCTATCGAAGCCTTCCGTCTCGGCGAGCGTGTGGC